>CAIKAH010000021.1 GCA_903825355.1 uncultured bacterium
ATGTTCGCAGCTGGGGTCTTTTGCAAATAGAAATAAATCGCCTTAGGGCATTTAGCTCAAATGCTTTTTAAGCAGCTCTTGCAGAATAACCGGGTTGCCTTTGCCTTTTGTTTCTTTCATTGCTTGCCCAATAAAATAAGGAAATAGCCGTTCATTGCCAGCTTTGTATTTAGCAACGTTGTCAGGGTTTGCTGCAAGTACAGCAAGCACAATAGCTTCTAGCTCTTCAGTTGAGCCGATTTGTTTCAAATCTTTTTCATCGACAATCGTTGCGACTGATTTACCGGTCTGTACCATTTCAACAAATATATCTTGTGCTACTTTGCTATTAATTAATCCACTATCAAGGGCCTTTACTAAATCACCCAATCCTTGTGGGGTAAGTTTAATTTCGTGTAGCTCTTGCTTATGTTCTTTTAAATAACCGAGTACATCCCGGAGAATCCAGTTGCAAACGCCTCTACCGTTACCACATATTTTAGCCGCTTCTTCAAAAAAAACAGCTCTATCAAGCTCTTCAGTAAGCAGATCAGCGTCGTAGGCAGGAATGCCGTATGTGGTCTGAAAACGAGCGGTTTTGTGGTGCGGTAATTCCGGCAAGCGCTCTTTCATGGCAGTAAGCCAGTCATCATCAATCAGTACCGGAGGTAAGTCAGGTTCGGTGAAGTACCGATAGTCTTGTGCATCTTCTTTAGAACGCATAAAGGTAGTTTTTTGATTTTTTTGGTCCCATTGGCGGGTTTCTTGTGAAATCTTTTCGCCTCGTTCAAGGCACTGAATGTGCCGCTCAATTTCGTACTCAATTGCGTTTACAATAAAGCGAAAAGAGTTAATATTTTTAAGCTCAACCCGTGTGCCATATGTTTTTGAACCTTTTGGCATGACTGAAATATTGATGTCAGCGCGGAATGAGCCTTCGTCCATATTTGCTTCGCTGATGCCAAGATAGCGAATAATAGTATGGAGACGGGTTAAATAATTCTTTGCTTCAACAGAATTTGCCATGTCTGGATGCGTTACAATTTCAAGTAGGGGGGTTCCTGCTCGGTTAAGATCAACCCAGCTAATGCCACCTGTGCCGTGGGTGTTTTTACCTGCGTCTTCTTCCATGTGCATGCGGATTAAACGTACATTTTTATCTTGTCCATCAATAGTTTTGATGGGAATTGATCCGTTCATGCAGATTGCTAGATCCCCTTGCGTAATTTGATAATTTTTAGGCAAGTCAGGGTACATGTAGTGCTTGCGGGCAAAGGTATTGCTGCGCGTGATATCGCTCTCCGTTGCAAGTCCGGCTAGCATAGCGTATTCAATAACCTTTTTGTTGAGCACAGGTAGTGCGCCCGGTTGACCAGTGCAAACAGGGCAAATATTCGTATTTGGATCACAGCCAAATTGGTTAGGACACGAACAGAAAATTTTTGTGGCTGTTTTTAGTTGTACGTGTACTTCAATACCAATAACGGCTTCATAGGCAGGGTAACGGTCAAGGACCGTGGTGTTTTCGTGTGACATAGAGCTGCATGTCCTCAAATTACATTTTTTTTATGGTGTGCTGCGCATCATCAAATGCATCATTAGATTCAACCATGATCTTACAATTTAAGTTTTTTTCAAGCTGCAGAATAGATTGATATTCTTGATGAATCAAGTAATCAAATACTTTTGGTGATACCATCAAAAGCAAGGCTTCAGTTAGCCCCTTTGATCGAATCTCTTCTTTGATAGTACGTAAAATTTGAAAGCTGATACTTGGTACAGACTTTAAAAAACCACAACCACTACATGAAACACAGACATTAGTAAGTTGCTGCAAGAGTGTTTTGCCTGAGCGCTTCCGCGTCATTTGTACGAGCCCAAACTCAGAGATTTTGAGAGTAACTGACTGAAATTTATCTTTTTCTTTGAGACAGCGCTCTAAGGTGCGCGAAAGTTTTTGTCGATTAGAAGAGCTTGCCATATCGATAAAGTCGATTACAATCAGGCCGCCGATATTACGTAAACGAAGCTGGGTAACCAGTTCTTCTGCTGCTTCTAAGTTGGTTTTTAAAATTGTCTCTTCCAGTGAACCGGTGCCTGTAAATTTGCCAGTGTTGACGTCAACAACTGTCATTGCTTCGGTGCTTTCAATAATGATAGAGCCGCCCGATTTGAGGTGGACTTTTTTCTGGAGTGCTTTATCGAGCTGGTTGTCAATATCATACCGGTCGTATAGTGTTGGCGGGCCGCTGTAGTAACGAAGCTTGCCAAGATGCTCAGGCGTAATATATTTGATGAATTTATGGATGGCACGTAGCTCTTCTTGGTCATCACAAATAACGACATCAACATCTTCGTCTAGGTGGTCGCGTACTGCTCGCAGGGCTACCGGCAAATCTTCGTGTATTTTTTCGCCAGCATTGGCTTTTTTAAATTTTTTCTGGATGGATTTCCAGGTCGAAATCAAGAAGGCTAAATCTTTGACGATATCTTGAATATCACGGCCTTCAGCATTTGTACGAACAATAGCTCCCATGCCTGGTGGCAATGAAGCCTGCATGAGCTCGCGCAGCTGGTTGCGTACCTCACGATTTTCAATTTTTTTAGAAACACCAAGATGAGGAATGTTTGGCATGAGGACTAAAAATTTACCAGGTAGGGTAAAGCAGGTAGAAAGTTTGGCCCCTTTTTCGTGAATAGGTTCTTTGATAACCTGCACGAGGATGTCTTCGCCTTCATTAAAAATTTTACCTACATCTAGATTGCTTTTTATAACACGTTCTGGTAATTCTTCGCGGCCATCTTCTTGCATATACTCAGTAACTTTTTCCATTGCCAACGCGCGGTCAATTTCGGTGATGTGCAGAAACCCTGCCTTTTGTTGGCCAATGTCAACGAAGGCGGTTTGAATGCCTGGCAGCACCTTAGAGACGCGTCCTTTAAAAAAGCAACGATCAAGATCTTCTTTGTTGTGTGTATCGAAGTATATGTCTTGCAGGCGATCGTTATTCATTACAGCAACGCGCGTCTGCCATGAATCTTTGTTGATCAATATTCTTTTCACAATGCGTGCCTTGTTACAATTTTTAATAATTCTCAGGTGCTTTAGGTAGATTTTTCATAAAAAATAAGTAAGATGTTTATGAATCACCCCCCTAGTATACCTAAAGATTTTTGCAATAGGTAGGAAATTTCCCAATAAAGTTAAGGAGACCTCTCGTGGAATATTCTAATAAGCTCTCATTATTACTCACTGTAGCGCTATTTTTTGTTGCTGGTTGCGGTAAAAAATGCAACAAACCAAAAGATAAAAAAATTGCTGCAACGACTGAAGTTCCGTTGAGCAATGAAACTGAAGCTCTCTTTGATGACAAGTTGTCAGAATTAGCATTTGTTGATGATGAGTTGGATTTTGTTAGTCCAGCTGATAAAAAAGTGGTTGCAAGTAACAACGTAGAAGTTGATCGTGAGATTGCTGAGCAAGATGCTGACCGTGCTAATTATTCATTTAAGCCCGTGCACTTTAGTTTTAACAAAAATGATATTCGTCCAGACCAAAAGCCAATAGTTAATGAAGACATTGAATTGGCACAATCTGCTGTTAAAGACGGTAAAGAAGTGGTAATTGAAGGTCATACCTGCCAAATTGGATCAGCTGCCTACAACTTAGCGCTTTCCCAGCGTCGCGCTGAGAGCGTAAGACATGAAATGGTAGCTCACGGGGTACCTGATGAGTCTATTAAAACCATGGGCCTAGGCTATGAGCGTCCATTGGTTTTTTCGCATGCGCCAAAACGTGCTGATTTAATTAAAGCACTTTCTCCAAACCGGCGTGCCGAAGTGCTTGTTAGCTAGTCTATAACAAGATTGATATAGTTTTTAAGGTCCCTGGTTACCAGGGACCTTTTTTTATGACCAAGTAAAGAGGCGAAATTATGAAGATGTGGAGCAAATTTTTTTTATTGTTTGTAGTGTTAGTTTTTAATAATTACCAGCAAGGGGTTGCCAGGCTTTTTGTTGGGGTTCTTAGAGTAAGTGCAAAAAATATAGCGACAGATGAAATAGAACAGGTTCGGATTGTCGCCACTTTGGCGCATCCAGAAACTGCTCTATTTCAAAAGTTCTGGAATTCTTATATCACAACAACCGTTCCTCTTGGGAATGCAGAAGTGATGATCTGGTATCCTGTTTATTCGGCTGATAGCGTTAGGGAGCTGCTTATTGCTGACCATAAATGGTTTAACGACTTTGCATTGAGGGCGATTACGTCTGCTATGAGCAATAATCAAGACATCTCCTTGCTCAATCAAATCATTCAAGAGCTGAATGATTGTCAAGATGATATATCATCGTATGAGATAGGTCATTTTAAACACCTTTTAGAAGAATCTTTAGCAGTTGTTTCTGATGGTGACTATTTGATAGCAGCATATGCTTTTATTCATAGTTAATCATGTTCTAAGTACTGTCGTGTTTAATTAATCCCTGTGCTAGCATTAGTTTAAGTCTCCTGGTTTTTCAGGGGACTTTTTACTTTTTTGGAAGTGCATTTTAGCCATACAATAAGCTTTGTTTGTATCTAAAATACTGATATTATTTTGCATTACATGCATAAACGCTTAGAGCGCGAAGCAAATATACAAGAAAAAATTGAGAAATAAGAGTACTTGCAATAGAAGGGGGACTAATGAAAATGAACTTTTTAATGCGTATAATATTGTTGGTAGTAGTTGGAGCTATACAGCAGGCATGTGCAAGCAGCATGCGGTATGCAGATTTTGATAAAGCATGTATCACTTACTCACTTGATAGTGCCAGGGAATTATTTGAATCAGCTGATGATAGCCAAATCAACATTTTTTTGCGGGTTATCATAGCAAAAGAGGATAGGGTGATGTTTGCTAACCTTTTGCAGCATGTTGTAACATGGGCCCCTAAGGAGTTGGATGCGCTGACAATTGTTCGAAAAATTGAAACATTTAAAGATACAATGACCGAGCTTCTTAGAAATGCAGATCCTAGTGGCTTTACTGTTGGAGCATTAGTGTTGTTAGCTGCATCATCAGAAACGGTGGCTACTCAGGCACAAGAATTTATTGTTGGAGCATCATTAGTAGATTTGTTGTCAATACAAACAAGACGCACAAGCAGGTTGATTAATGATTTGAATGAAAGCGATGATGTCTTATCAGAAGAGGCTATTGGTATAGTAGCTTCTGCAAGTGATGATGCTTCTGAAAGTGATGCATTTGTAGTGGAAACAGCAGGAGAGGCTGAAAGTAAACTGGAAACACTGGTTGAGGCAAAAAGAGCTCTTCATGCAGGAGAAGCTGATGCCTTTAAGGTTGCTATGGATGATATGGTTACTGCTGATGATAAAGAATCAGTGGTAGCATTAATAGCTTACTGCGGCGATGATGTAGCAAAACAGGAGATTGTTTGGCGTGCTATTGACCTAGAATTTGCTATTACCAATGGAGCAGTAAGTATTCTTGATATCATCCTTGTGCAAGATCCTGAATGTATACATGCAAAGATGACTGATGGAAAGACTTCTATGAGAAGGTTTGCGAGAAACAAATTCAGCGAAATTAATAACGAAATTTTAGGGCGTATGGCATGTCATGCAGATGTTGATGATGAAATACGTAACCAATTCGGCGTTTATCAGGCGATAGTTACTAACATAGAGCATGCTGAAAAATCCTTAAGGCAAGCAAAAAACAAAAAAAAGCGGGTGGCAAGAGCCTCCATTGACAGAAGTGCAAGCATTATCACCTCTTCAGCTGTGGCGGCCAGCAAGCGAACGCGAACAGGGCCAGCAGCTCAAGATGAAGAGTAAGTATTCATTGTTGTATTCATAGTTAATCGGTTTCATTTCTTGAACCGTTAGGATTCTTTTTTGCAGCGCTTTTGCAGCAAACTTGTACCATGGGTTGTTTCTGTGGCATCATAAAGAAAATTACTACTGTTAAAATCCTTGGGGGGAGGCGTAATGAATAAGGGGTTTACGTTAATTGAGTTAATGATTGTAGTAACAATCATTGCTTTTCTTGCAGCACTAGGTATTCCGCATTTATTTAAATACAAGGCAAAAGCGTATCAGGCTGAAGTAGCTATGAATTTAGCATCACTGCATACTGCTCAGCAGGCTTATTTTGCACAACACGGTAAATACACCACGGTATTAAGCGGGCCCGATGGGCTTGGTTGGAGACCAGCAGGGTATACAGAAGGTGGTGCTGAGCAAAATTTTTATTATACCTATGGTTTTAATAGTGACGGGGCACAAGAAGGGGTACACTTTTTTACTGGTAAGTTGAAAACAAGCAGCAGTGCTCTTGGTCAAACGAGCGCCGATGCAAATAAATTTACAGCTGCCGCTGCAGGTGATATCAGTGGCGATAAAAAAAATGATGTTTGGACCATCAGTGAAACACGCGAGATTAAGCATATAATGAATGGGCTATAGTGGCTTAACACACATTAGGGGCTGTTGCTCAGCAACAGCCCCTAATATTGTTCTCTCTCCTGGCTCCTTTTTCCGCCAGAGTATATCTGCCACCTTATCACGGAATAATGAATAAAGACAAGAGCAACGTGCGAAAAAAAATATATATAATTGCCCCTGCCGCAAGAAATGGCCCAAACGGTATACGTGTGGCACGCGCTTTGTTTGTGCAATATAAATATACTAAGCCCACTACTGTTCCTGTGCATGACGCAATCATTAGCGTAAGCCAAATCCCTAATGGTCCTAGCCAGGCGCCAATTCCAGCAAGTAAATCATAATCACCGGCACCCATGCCTTCACGCTTGGTTGCGAATAAGAATATTTTTGCAATTGCCCACAACAGTCCGTATCCACACAATGCGCCTAGTGCCGACTCAAGAAGCGAAACTTGAATAATTCCAAACCAGGCTGCCGTTAATCCAAGAGGAATAATGCCGAGGCTAAAGGTTTGCGGTATGAGCATTGCTTCAATGTCAGTACGTGTTGCTGCAAGTAAGCCACTAAAAAAGACTGTGTAAGCTACGTAGGTATATGGATCAGTGGTAATACTGTATAGCGCTACGGCAAGAAATCCTGCGATTAATTCTGTTGCAGGGTATAGCAACGATATCCGGGCTTTGCATGAACGGCATTTTGCCTTAAGAAGTAGATAGGAAAGTAATGGGATATTGTCGTACCACGAAATAGTATGTTTGCAGCTTGGACAATATGAGCGGTGCACCAAAAGGGAGCGCTGGTGCAAAATGCGGGTGGCAAGCATATTCAGAAAAGAGCCCCAGCACACGCCAAATAAAAAAATTATATAATTAATCATGTTGCCCCCTCGCTCATCATGAGCTTAGTCGAAGGACGAAATCGGTTAGGACGAGAAAGAGCGGGAATAAAGATCATGTGGTAATTCCCGCTTTCACTAAATCATGAATATGTACCAAGCCAACTACTTTATTATCTTCAGCAACCACAAGTGTAGTGATATGAAAGTCTTCCATCATTTCAAGGGCAACATAGGCTAATGTGTCAGCAGAAATAATTTTCGGTGTTTTGGTAGCAATTTCAAGCGCAGTTTTTTCAAATACAACAGGACCTTCGTCGCATGCGCGGCGCAGGTCACCATCAGTAACAATACCTAGCAATCTTGATTTTTCATCAACCACAATACCCATACCACATTTTTTGGCAGTGATGTGTACCAACACTTCTTGAAATAGTGTCTCTGGTTTTAGTAGCGGCAAATGATCACCGGTAAGCATGAATGAACGGACGGTAAGTAATAACTTTTTGCCTAGGGCGCCCGCTGGGTGGTTACGCGCAAATGCTTGGCGGGTAAATTGTCGTTTGCTGCTTACAACTACAGCAAGTGCATCACCAAAGGCCAGCATGAGTGTCGAGCTGATGGTGGGTGCAAGCCCGAGTAGGCACGCTTCTTGATCAAAGGGGAGCTGGATAACTACATCCACTAATGCTGCCACGTTGCCCCGGTTGCAACAGATAAGGCTAGTAGGGATATGTTGAGAGCGCAAGACAGGAAGAATATATTCAAATTCCCACCCGGTGCCACTTTTAGAAAGAGCAATAAACAGATCGCCTGGTTGTACAGCCCCCAGATCTCCATGTACTGCTTCAGTGGGGTGGAGAAAAAAAGACGCAATCCCAAGGCTTGAAAAAGTAGCGACAATTTTTTTGGCAATGAGGCCAGATTTACCAATGCCAGAAAATACAACTTTCCCGGTGGTAGCAAGAATTAATTCTGTAAGAATTTCTGCTGATGGCGAGAGCTTTCCGCTGAGAGCAAATAAAGCTTCTGCTTCAGCGCGAATAACGGTTTCTAGCTGACTAAGAATAGAGGGAACAGCGTTTTGGTCTTTGGTTCCAGGAACAACAGTCATGTGTTCAACGCTCATTCATAACCTTATCTTACTTAGTAGCCCCTGGTCTGCCATCTGGATGGAGCTCGTCAGAAACTTTATCCAGTAGTTCATTGATGCGGCGCTCTTTTTCTTTGGCTTTATCATACATAAAAACCAAATCAGGAGCGTAGCGTGTTTTGATACGGTTAGCAAAAGCTTTGCGTAGGGATGGCTTATAGAGCTTGAGCTTCTCAAGCGCTTGATTGAAGACTTCTTCTCCAGGCTCTTTGATCGCAGAAAAATAGACGTAACAGATACCTGTGTCGTTAGACAAATCTACTTTTGAAACAAACACATCAATGAGCGATGGTTCTTCTCGTAGTAGCTCTTGGAAAAGGAAGGAAAACTCTTGAAGAAAGAGGGACTTACGACGTTCCCTCTTTACTTCGCGAACATTTGATTGTGTCATGTAGCTTTAGAGCCTATTTTAAGAGAGTTGGCTCTCGTACATCTTAATCAAGTTATTTTTTACCGCACGCATAAGTCTTTTGCGTTTCTTTTGTGTAGGCGGCTCAAAGTATACTTGACGCTTCATATCGCGCGAAACGCCTTCGCGTTCAAGTTTCTTTTTGAACTGTTTCAGGCTTTTTTCTAGGTTACCAGTAACCTGAATTTCGATATTAAATTTTTTCTTGGCCATAGGAACCAAACTCCGCCTTAGCAATAATAATTTAAAGAACAATTTTTAAGGGAACTCTTCACTGGACCCCTATTTTAAAGCATTCTCCCCCAATTGTCAAAATGTAACGGTAAAGCCGCCCAGCAGCGTCACAGTGCGGTATACGCGTACGCCACTCAAATGGGCCTGGAAGGCGCTACTGAGGGCTATATTAGGGGTAATAGCGTAATTAAAGCCAGCGCTTACTTGTTGGTTTTTCCAGGCAGAATCTGTTTGCGACCGGGCTACCCCTCGCTGGAAAAGTCTCTGTTTGGCAGGGTCGCTGTCGCTGACCGAAAGGGTGTCTGGTTCATGCATGGTATAGCAGTAATCAGCGTACAGAGAAAGCCCATCAACAAATTCTTCTGCTTTGAGGGAGGCGTTCATATACCAGGTGACCCCTGGCTCACGGCGTACACTGCCTGCCGTCCAGGGAATAAGGCCTTGTTGCATATCGCTTGAAGGGAAGCGTCGGTTGGCTTGGGTGTCGGCAGTAGACATAAGCGCGCCGCCACCAAAGCTAACCCCAATCGTCTCTTTGCCTGCTTTAGGCAGTACTGGGAAATCAAGGCCGATTGAGAAATCAGCGGTAAGGCCAAACGTATTGCTTTGGTTGCTTACCGGGATGGCAAAGGCATTATTGGAATCGAATTTTTCTGAAAGTGGAATCCAGCCGCCAAAAGCAAAGTATGGGATGAGCGTTACCGCTGTGTCACCAGTTTTGTCTTTGCAAGGCACTGCTCTATGCCAGTACACTTGGATGTGTAAGTCTTCAGGCGAGGTTTTATGAAACATACGCGTGTTGTAATTCAGCTCATCGCCAATATCGCCAATCGAGTCAGCAGAAAAGAGCTGGCCATAGAGGGCAATGGCGTCAGCCTGCGCGACTGGGTTAGTAGTATAAGTAGGGGTACCTGCGTCAGCGTCAGCAGCCACAACGCTTGAGAATTCTGGGATGCCGCTTGCAACTAAATCTTTTTGTAGCCGATAGTCGTAGATAAAACTTCGTGGTTTGTTTTTGATGTCGACAGCACCGCCGCGAATTGAAACCCCAACACCGGCCGCTAAATCGATATTCAGTTGTGTACGTACCCCGATTTTTTCATAACTAGTAGGCATTGAAACGTTGCCAAAAATAGGTTCAAGGTCTTCAAATCGATTAGCAAATGTTATATCGCCTTCTATGCCTCCTTGGTATGGAGTTGTAGCGTCGCGGGTACCAATGCGGTAGGGAGAGACGGCAGTGCCATAAACAGGATCTGGGGGGGTAGTTAGGCCGCCTGCTCCTGTTGTAGGTGGATTGACTACGCCTGGCGTTACCCCGGGCATTCCAGGGCCTGCAGTACCATTAAGGGGAATCCTTCCCCAATCGGTCGAGTTAACAGAGGTTATGCTACCAACTGCACGTTGAGCGGCATGCATATTTTTGTAATTTGCATCATTGAATGTTTTGGGTGCTAAGGATGGGTTAGCACCTGCAGCTACTGCGTCGAAAAAGAGGCCAAAAAAGTTCCATGCACCAAGGCGGTCGCCACCTGGAACTTTGGTTCCTGCTGCGTTGCGAGAGGTGCTAGCATGTTGGTAAAAAGGCGAGAGGTGAAATTTAAACTCAATACCGCTGCGTCCTTTGTACACTTTGTCCAGGCCAAAATGGTTGTAGATGGGCTGAGAATCAACCGGATTGTCGAGCGGAATAGCATCGAGAGCTGGCAGCAGTGCCAGGATGCCAATACTACATAAGAGGCGGCAAAAAAACGCCTTAATAAAAGTCATGTACAAATCTCCTTAATTCATGCAATAAAAATACAAATGTGTTATACCACTCTGCAATTAAGCTGGTCAAGAAACCCGCGTATTGTAAAAACTCATTAAAACTAATACGGTAATTATGCTAAAAACATCGCTCTTTATTTTTCGTCGGGATTTACGCCTTGCTGACAATACCGGATTGATTGCTGCGCTTGAGCAGTCAGCGCAGGTTATTCCTTGTTTTATCTTCGACCCTCTGCAAGTTTCAGATAACAATAAATACAAAAGTGCTAATGCTCTGCAATTTATGCTTGAATCATTAGATGATTTAGCTGAACAATTAGCTGCTCGGGGCGGTAAATTGCATCTATTTTATGGTGAGCCGGCAGATGTCCTCGGTATGCTAATTAAAGAAGAAAAAGTGGATGCTGTATTTGTGAATCATGATTATACGCCCTATAGCATTAAGCGTGATAAAACATTAGCTAGCGTTTGCAAAAAAAATGATGTTGCTTTTAACGCTTATCATGATGCCTTGCTCAATAAGCCAGAAGCAGCACTTAAGCATGATGGTACACCGTACAGTGTGTTTACGCCATACTTTAAAAATGCACTAACTATTCCTGTTGCAGCTTCACGCCTCAATAAGCATGCTAACTATAAAACGCTGACACATGAACGCACAGCTGCTAAAGATATTTTGCCTGATCGGAATGAAAACATTTTTGTGCAAGGCGGGCGCTCGCAGGGTAAAAAAATTCTAGCTCGGCTTGATGCTTATAAAAAATATGAACATGAGCGTGACTTTCCTGCGCTTGAAGCAACAACCGGTCTTTCTGCTCATCTTAAATTTGGTACGTGTTCTGTGCGTGAAATCTATGAAGCAGTTATTCAGAAATTAGGAAGAGCTCATCCGCTTATTCGGCAGTTGTATTGGCGAGATTTTTTCACTCATGTTGCATTTAATAATCAACATGTTTTTGGTCATGCTTTTAATCAGCAATATGAATATATTCAATGGGATAATGATGTACATAAATTTAATCGTTGGTGTACGGGGAGCACTGGATTTCCGATTGTTGATGCAGGTATGCGGCAATTGAATGCGACTGGTTGGATGCATAACCGTGTTCGTATGATTGTTGCCTCTTTTTTGGTAAAAGATTTATTGATTGATTGGCGTTGGGGAGAGCAGTATTTTGCTACTAAATTGGTTGATTATGACCCTGCAGTGAACAATGGCAATTGGCAGTGGGCTGCTTCAACAGGGTGTGACGCACAGCCCTATTTTCGCATTTTTAACCCATGGCTGCAGCAAAAAAAATTTGATCCTGATTGCAAATATATTAAGCATTGGATACCAGAATTAGCACATGTTTTGCCTACTCATATTCATGAATGGGTCAAAATATCAGCGCTGTCTAATAGTCCGTATCCAAGGCCAATAGTTGATCATTCCTTGGTAAGTAAACAAGCAATTTGTTTGTTTAAAGGTCTTGCTAAGCATGCTTGAGCTATCTCGGTCGCTATATTTTTTCGGTGGTTTCAGTTACTATGCACAGGCACATTGAAAAATGTTCTATTTAATTGGTGTGAATAAATAAAAATGCAGCAAGAAAGAGCATACATTATGAATAAAAGTATTATACGTCTTTGTTTGGTGTTTTTATGCATGACAAATATGCATGCAGCAGTGCGTGATATTAATATCACGCTTAGAAACCACTTGGAAACAAGCAAAGCATCAATTAGCCTACTAGTAATGCCTGTAGATTCTACAGAAGTCGGGTCATTTATTGATCCATTGTTTAGCCTTGTTTTGAAAAAAAAAGTTGTTGATGTAGCCGAAGATCAACGCACCATATCTCTTGTTGAGGGACAGCAAGTAGTTGCTATTTTCACTCTTTATTACACAGGCCAGAATGGTCGTCGCTGTGATAAACAAGTTCTTGTCTCTGATTTGTCCGATGATCAACTTGCAGGGATTGAAGTTGATATTCAACTTGCTGTTGTTGGTGAGGTTGAAATGAGTGTTGAACGGATTATGGATTAGGGTGAAACGCTAGTTTCTTGTTTTTGTCTCTGCGGCCGAGCGTTTTTTCGTCTTTTCACAAGCATTGAATTTTTATTTTTGCTTACTTACTGTATCTAGATATAAAAATAGCCTAAAAAGGAGAAGCGATGAAAAATCGTACAATCTATGCTGTGGTGGCGTTATTGCTGATGAATGTAACTGCTCAAGCTGCTGCCCCTGGTTCAAAGACGGTATGGTTGCTGCTTGCCAATAGAACAAATTATTCTATTAATTTTTCGCAGGGGAGGGGCACAGCGCAAGCAGAACGAGCGTTATTTAAGCTTGCGCCAGGTGATGCGCATTGTTTGGTTATTGAAGATGTGCAAGCATGTTCTCCTAACTTTGATTTGCGTGCTTCGCTGGAAGACGCTTGGAGTCAAGATGGTGGTAGGCGAGGGTTATTATTAGAAATGCCCAAGGAAGGGTTTTCTGCTGTAATGGGGCTTGTTTTTTGTAATGAAAAAAGCTCTGTTTCGCTGCAGGCTGGATATATTATCCAACACTATTTGTTTGATGCCTCCATGTGTGCGGCACTACTCGCTAAGCATAATTCTTTAGCATTGCTTCCTTCGCCACAAGATTATGGGTTTGATGAAGAAGTGATTGATAATAAAGCTGATGGTCGTATCAATAATCACTTGATGGCTATTTTCTTAGGAATGGAATCTTGTTTTGCTTATGACAAAGAAACTGCAGCTTCGTATTTGGTTGCAATGCCTGTAATGGAGGCTTTGCGAGTACCTTCTCTGCCAAGGCTTGCTTCTGCAGCATCTCATAAATCTCTGCCTTCGTCGCCCGCATCGTTAAGTGCGAAAATCCTCGATACAGAAGGATATGAATATATTGCTTATGATGATACTGATTGGTGTGACGTAAATACCGACAGCGATTTTTTCACAAAAGATGTGTAGTTTTTGTTGAGTTTTTCCTTTTTCTCAACTTGGAACAGGTTTAATAGTCGCTCCTGGTGAGCTTGTCGAACCACGCCCCGGCGGGGTGGCAGAGCGACACAAAAAGATTTTAGGTCCCGCTTTTCCACGTCCTGCGGACGCGTCCTTCGACGAGCTCAGGAAGAGCGGGAAGAGTCAAAGCAATTGAAAAAGCTTATAAATTTTTGAAAACTCAACGGAGCCTAATGCACTATGCATAAGTTATCTATGGTTAGTTTTATTTTATTATTGATTGGCGGGTGTTTTTCTCTTCAAGCACAGCGTGTTGAGATTGGTATTCGAAATTGTTTTGATACGGACATCTATGTAACTTATCGGAGCGGTCCTCTATCAGACCGATTATGTGTGAAGCGAATTGCGCCTCACCGCAAACAGCTTATTCACTTAAGGCTGCTTGATGATGAGCCTCTCCCCGATGCTTTATGTGCATTATTGATTGATTTTAAAATTTCTTCTGGCAGCCTAAGCTGGTTTCTTACAGAAGAGGTGAAGTCATTGATTCAACGTTCCGCTGATGGTTGGAATGGGTTTGCATTCTATGTTTCGCCTGCGCATGATGTGGGTATAAGTGTTAATTGCATTAGATACCCTGCGCCTGTAAAGAAAAAGCGTGTACGGTTTGCTACGGTATAATGCGGTTCGTGAGTTAGTAATAGAAGAGAAGTTTGAAATAATCAAAAAATAAGTTTCACCACCGTTATGGATAATAAATAAGGACAATATAATCAACATGAAGAGCATAAAGAACTATTTTGCTGTATTACTACTTTGCTTGCTCAGTACTTTCGATAGTCTCTCGCCAGCAGTTTTGCATGATGCTTCTTGTTTGGTTGTAAATTGGAGCAATGAAAAAGTTGATTTAGAATCAGAGGGATATGCTCTTGACGCAAATGAATGCTCTTTCGTGTATCCGGTTACAGATAGTACGGATTTTTGTGTGAGAGCAGTTATAGGCGACCAAAATATACATATGCTTGTACCATTAGCTAGCTCTGGTGTTGTTACGGTTGTTTTTGCTTATGATGATACAAGCAAGGTGCGAGCTTATTACCACAAAAAGATATCATTTGAAGATTTTGTGGCTGCTATGGTAGCAC
Source organism: uncultured bacterium (assembly GCA_903825355.1). Lineage (GTDB taxonomy): Bacteria > Babelota > Babeliae > Babelales > RVW-14 > CAIKAH01. The sequence continues at coordinate 14,929 of CAIKAH010000021.1, forward strand.
AAGAAGAGAGGCGCTATGGTCCACCAACCGAAAGAGGGGTAGATGGGATTGCTTTAATGACGATGATTGCTAAGCGCTCTGGATTAGAATCTTTCTTTGCGGGGAAATGCGTTTGTGATCAAATTATTAAATCAGGAGCTGATTCTCTTTTGTCTGTTATTAAAGAAAATTTTGTAATTATTGAGGGTAAGTTTGTATTTAGGCCATTGGATGTTGGCACGGGCCGTCAGCGGTGCTTTCAGCTACATGAAACAGCAGTTTATCCTCTAGATGCTGCTATTGAATAAGTAATCTCTATTCTGCGTATATATTTTTGGCATATGCTAAAATCTTATGTAAATCGTTATAGACAAAGAGCTAAAAAATAATAGCCTGTAACGAGGTAGTAAGATTATTTAGGAGAAAGGATTTACATGTTCTTACAAAGAAAATATGTGGCAGCAGGAGTTGCTCTCGTGTTGATGAGCATAAGCTATCTGAGAGCAGCGGAGGCTGTCAATATGCCCAAGTTGTGCGTATTGTTTTTTAATCACCAAGCCGGTACGGTGACGGTAAAAAATTTAAGTTCGGCAACAGCAGTCTTAGGGGAAAGTGTTTTGGCTTGGAGGAATGAGCCACTGGCACTTACTCGGGCAGCTGCATTTGAGCAGCTCTTTTATTGTGGAGAGCAAATAATAGCATTTTGCTTGCAGGGCCTTAAAGGAAGAGCTAAAGGGGAAAAAGCGCTTTATGCTTATCGTTTAACACCAGCCGATACAAAGCTCTTTGTTACCATTAAAGAGTCAGGTGAGGTTGAGGCTACGGTAAATGGGGCTGAGAAAGGTGAATACGTAATGTTGCCGAATATGCATTCAGCAGAAGAGTGGCCTTTTCGTACTCCTTCTGTTGTGCGGAATGATGAAGCTCTTATTTCTAGAGAAGATTGGCTAGAAATGGATGAGATTGGTGGGGGGGCAGCGTCTTCAAGAGAGGAGGGTGCTGAGACAGGCGAACGGGGTGATGTTCCTGTGTCGGCGGAGCAAGCAGTTGCTGAAGAAAGCCGACCTGATTTGACGGTTGCGAGCAGTGATACAAGCAATACGGTTGTAGTTGCTTCTGGAGAAACAGTGGTGGTACCACCGGTACAGTCAAAAGGGTGGTGGGCTTGGCTACTGCCCAATAAATAAATTTTTTTTACCTAGGTATTGAACTTAGTAGTCGCTCACCCTGAGCTTGTTGCAGGGCTCCCCGTGAGGGGTGGAAGAGCTAATTTTTTAAGGGCGGCTAAGCCGCCCTTTTTTATTGCATGAGTATCACGTGGTCGACTCGCCAAAAGCTTGCGACTAATACCACTTTTAAAGCATTGTTAAATACGGTATAATCTGTACGGGGTTAGCATTTCAAACCAAATCGATTGTACCGTAGAAACCATGAATACCACCTTTGATGTCATTGTCGTTGGCGGCGGGCACGCCGGAATAGAGGCTGCATATGCAGCAGCTCGTATGGGGAGCAAAACCTTACTACTTACGCTTGATGAGCAAAAAGTCGCTTCCATGCCATGCAACCCATCTGTGGGAGGCCTAGGCAAAGGGCACATGGTCTTTGAAGTGGCGGCGTTTGGCGGGCTAATGCCACGTTTGTGTTCTAAAACATACCTGCAGGCACGTATGCTCAATACGAGCAAGGGCCCCGCTGTGCAGGGCTTAAGGCTACAAATTGACAAATACGCTTATAACAAGCTAGCAGTAGAAATGCTGCAGCAAACACCTAACTTGACGGTTTTTTCTGCCATGACGATGGCGGTGTTATGGCGCGAAAAAGAGGGCAAGCGCTCTATCACCGGAGTAAAGACTGCTGACGGCACAATCTATTATGCTCCAGCAGTAGTCATTACAACCGGTACGTTTATGCGTGGACTTGTGCATGTTGGTCGCACCCGTTATCGTGCTGGTCGTCGTGGTGAAGATGCTGTATATGGCCTTTCAGATACCATAGCCGAGGCAATGCAAGTACCGCTCGGCCGCTTGAAAACCGGCACGCCACCAAGGCTCATTCGTGAAAGCCTGGACTTTACGCAATTTGAGCGGCAAGAAAGCGAGCCATTGCACTTTTTATATGAATTTGATGAGCACGTAGTTGAAGAAAAAATACCCTGCTACATTGCCTATACCAATGAAAAAACACATGAGATTATCAGTAGTAATCTCCATCTTTCAGCACTCTATAGTGGCAATATTAAAGGGACTGGCCCACGCTACTGCCCTTCAATTGAAGATAAAGTAGGCCGCTATCCAGATCGGCCATCGCACCACGTGTTCATTGAACCAGAAGGCGCTGACAGTAATGAAATTTATCCTGCTGGACTTTCCACCTCGTTGCCGCTTGAGGTGCAATTAGCCTATATTCGCTCAATCAAGGGCATGGAAAATGCTGAAATCGCTAAATGTGGCTATGCAATTGAGTATGATTTCATACAACCAACCAACCTGAGCCATACGCTTGAAGCAAAAACCGTTGAAGGATTATTTCTTGCTGGCCAAATCAATGGTACCACGGGCTATGAAGAAGCTGCAGGGCAAGGAATGCTTGCCGGTATTAACGCTGCATTGCGCGCTGCAGCTAAGCCACCCTTTATCTTAAGTAGGCAAGAAAGTTACATAGGTGTTATGGTTGACGACCTTGTTACGCTGGGAGCAGATGAACCATATCGCATGTTTACTTCGCGTGCTGAGCGTCGTTTGATCTTGCGTCAAGATAACGTTTTTCTCCGTTTAATGCCGCATGCACGTGATCTAGGGTTGATTGACGATGAGCAATGGCAAAAATTTCTAGATGAAAAAGCGGTTATTCAAGCAAGCGTAGGTTATACCCAAGGGCATGGCAACCAGACTGAGCTTTTTAAAGCGCTGCATTGTGTAGTGTTTGGCGCAGGCGAGCAACAAGCTGCTCGGGCGCTGCTAGAGCCTCGTCTTGCAGCTGATGGGTTGCCTGTTAAAGCGCTTTCAAGTAGAGCATTATTAAGTGTGCATGCCGAAGTAAAATATGCTGGCTATTTGCATAAAGAGCAAATGGAGACCGAAAAAGCAGCGCGTTATCAGCAACTTGTGATTCCAGCAAGCTTTGATTATGCACAGCTTCCGGGGCTGAGTAATGAACTTGCACAAAAATTACGCCACTATGGGCCTAAAAATATTGCGCAGGCACAACTAATTCCGGGTATGACTCCTGCTGCCATATCTATTCTTATTTTTCAGTTGCGAATGCAGATGGATTCTACTCCCTGCGAATTCTAATATTACTTCTGATAGTTAAATAAAAGGCCAGCTAAAGCTATGGTAGCTTTAGCTGGCCTTTTATTTAATCAAGGTTCAAAAGAGAGCAAATATTATCTTGTAGGGTATGCAGTTTTAATTACATATTGGCAAGGGGTTGTTCTGTCGTAGTGTATAACTACTTTTACTTTAGTTAATCCCCTTCTTACAAGTCCGCCAGAGACGTCTTCTCCTATGGCGGTTTCAGTATCTATGGTATTTAAAGCAAGGTCTGTTTGCTTGCTTTTGATTGGTTTGCTTATTAGCCAGGCATTAATATCATCTTTGTTTCGTTCAAGAGCAAGCTCAATAGAAGTTCTAGCGGCATCTTCAGTGTAAAATCTGCCAGTGATTCTTGCTTGCCGAGAAGCTAAAGCGCTAAAACTAGCAAGTGCTACGTGGTCACGGTAGCAATGGCCTCCCCATTTATCAAAAGAGGGACTTTCTGCATATACGCTTTCTATTTCTGCAAGAATACTGCGCGGTGATTTTGCACAAGCAGAGACGGAGCTTGGGCTAGAAATCAGAGAAGTTATTCCTGCAGGGCTGGGTGTTCTGCTAGGGCTCGCTTTTGCTGCAGGGCTGGGTGCTCCTAATGTAGGAAATTCACTACTAGCCAAAAAGCTAGGAGCGCTTGAATAGTGGCGCATGCTTTTTTCAGGGGAGGTAGATAACATTGGCTCACTAATTCTATGAGGCCTTGAAGTATGGCGTGGCGGCATGCCTGCTCCTACAGCAGTCAAATCTAAGGGCTCGGGTTTTCGGTGATGTAGTTTTTTGCCTGCCGCGTTTACTTCATTAACTGTCTGTAATCCTGCAAAAACGGTAAGAAGAAAAATTATACGTGTATTCATCATAACCTCCATGGTAAATAGTTTTCAATAGAAAACATTATTAATACCAATATAAATATTAATTACAGTGTGTCAATATTAAATAGTAATCAGGTAGAAAATTGCTGAAAAAGCGCAAAAATACCCTTTGCCACCTAAAAAATGCCCTTTTTGTATAAATTCAGGGAGAAGAGGGGGTAAAAAATTATTTGCGTCAGGGTCTGTACCTCTAACTTGGAAGGGATTTTGGGCTAAGATTAGGCCCTTTCCAATAGAATCATTTTTAGGTAGAATGGAGACGAGTCAATATCTCCTATCTTTTTTTCGATTGTGATTTATGTCTGAGCAGCAAATCAAAGCATCGGTACAAGAGCATTTGTACCCAGAAGGTTTTTCTGTCCCTGAAAATTATGAGTTTAAAGCTGAGTTAGGCTTGAACGAAGAAATTGTTTGTGATATTTCTGCACGCAAAAATGAGCCATTATGGGTGCTTGAACTTCGTCTTAAAGGGTTAGAAAATTTTATGCAGCGTCCTATGCAAAAATGGGGTCCTGATTTGGCTCAGCTTGATCATAATGATATTCATTATTACATCAAACCGGCAAAGCAGCAGTTTGAAAACTGGTCAGAAGTTCCCTCTGAAATTAAAAATACGTTTGATCGCTTAGGCGTCCCTGAAGATGAAAAAAAACATCTGGCGGGTTTGGGTGCTCAGTACGAATCAGAGGTTGTCTATCACAATCTTAAAAAAGAGTGGGTTGATCAAGGGGTTATTTTCTTAGATACCGATTCAGGGCTGAGGGAGTATCCAGAGCTATTTCAAAAATACTTTGGTACTATTATTCCCTTCAATGATAACAAATTTGCTGCCCTTAATACTGCAGTGTGGAGTGGTGGCAGTTTTATTTATGTTCCTAAGGGCGTTCATGTTACCGCTCCTTTACAAACTTATTTCCGTATTAACGCCGAAAAAATGGGCCAATTTGAACGTACGTTAATTATTGCCGACGAAGGTAGTAGTGTAACGTATATCGAAGGATGCACAGCGCCAAGCTATAAAGCTAGCTCGTTACATAGCGCCGTAGTTGAAATTGTTGCACTCCCTGGTGCACGCGTTCGTTACTACACCATTCAAAATTGGTCACGCAATGTCTACAATTTGGTAACCAAGCGTGCCTTTGCGTACAAAGATGCAGTTGTCGAATGGATTGATGCAAATCTGGGTAGTGGCGTTACAATGAAATATCCAGCAGTGGTGCTTAAAGAAGAAGGTGCTCGCGCTGAAATTCTTTCTATTGCTATGGCAAGTACTCCTGGCCAAATACAAGATTCTGGTGGCAAAGCAATCCACGAAGCGCCTAATACCCATTCACGTATTATTTCAAAATCAATCAGTGGCAATGGTGGTCGTGGTAGTTATCGTGGGGTGGTCAAAGTGGCAGCTGGTGCTGAGCAGTGTAAATCGTATGTCCAGTGTGATGCTCTCATCTTAGATGATAAATCCCGTTCAGATACCTACCCGTACATCGATATTAACGAAAGTAATGTGGACATCGGGCATGAGGCTTCAGTCAGCCGTATTGGCGATGATCAGTTATTTTATCTGATGAGCCGTGGGCTTGATCAAAATGCTGCGCGTACCATGATTGTTAATGGCTTCATTGAGCCATTTGTAAAGCAGCTCCCAATGGAATTTGCCGTTGAAATGAATCGTTTGATTGAGCTTGAGATGGAAGGGAGTGTTGGATGAACCCTATTACCCTTAGCTATACAGTCAATAATGATATTTTGCTTAGCACTGCGTTGCAGGACCGTCTGGTTGATAACCAGCTACCGACTACACTATCTATTGTTATTGAAGTTGCTCCCAATATCTCAGTGAATTTAATTGATGATCTTACGCGTGCTGATAGTAGTGCAGGTATTGTCCGCCACTCGATAACGATTAATGCACAGGAAAATAGCCTAGTTACTTACAAACTGCGCTTAGTAGAGTCATTGCCTTCTCTCCCTGCGGCGGTTGTTGAAAAGCGCCTTTCTGCTGTGCTCTTGGGAAAAGGTGCGCGTGTTGATATGAATGCTGCTTGCCTTACCAAACATACACAACGAATTACCTTTCATACGTTGCAAGATCACGTCATTGGTGACAGTACTAGCAATGTAATGATCAAGGCCATTTGCGATGATGCTTCTCGTTTGACTTGCAACAGTCTTATTCGTATTCATCCAGGCGCACAAGGATCGAACGCTGAACAAGCCAATAAAAATATTCTTCTCAGCAAGCAAGCGCGTGCTGTTTCGGTTCCACAACTTGAAATTGAAGCAAATGACGTGCGCTGCAAGCATGGTGCTGCTGTTAGCACCTTGAGTAATGAACATCTGTTTTACTTGCAAAGTCGCGGCCTTTCTGTCGATACTGCTAAAGAAATGTTGCTGGATGGCTTTTTGCAGTAGATGCTTGTGGCTACATTCTGATAAATAGGTCTTTTTTGTTTGCCTCTGTACACAATTGTTCCGATTTAGCTATACTACCAGCGACATGACAGTTTAATGTGGCTTAGCTGGGGGGCAAAGCGATGGTACCGGTTTGTTATCTTATTACCCTTATTCTTGTGGTCAGACTGTTTAGTACACCCCTCTGGGGCGCTAGTTCAATTAAAACCGTAGACACATTTGATGCACTTGCTGCTAGAACTAATGCCATTGATGCCGATACTTTGGTACTGCTAGACTTTGCAAAAGTCATGTGTACTCATAAAGATCCATGGATGCGTGGGTATAAAAAAGAGCGGCATGCGACTAATTCTATGAAATCGTTTAGTAAGCGGACGTCGGCGGTCGCTCAATCGCTTAGTCCTAAGAAACACAAACAGTTGCTGGCAACATTTTACCAGGCTCGCCAATATCAGTTGGTAGATAAAACACTTCCTTCTACTATTGCAAAATTGCAAAAAAAAGGGGCAAAAATAATAGCTCTGACCTCATTTAAAGCAAGTGATAATCATGCTATTAAGCACCAACGTTATAATGCTCTAAGGGAGCATGGCATAGATTTTAGCAAAGCGTTTCCTCGCCATAAAGATCTTACACTTACGATGCTACAGCAAAATGGTAAAAGCCCTACCTTTAGCAGAGGTATTTTATCCAATGCTGGCGTATTTTCTAAGGGCGATGTTTTGCGGGCATTTTTTGATGAAATCAAATGGCAGCCTAAACGGGTTATTTTTTATGATGACCGGCTAGATAATATTGAGTCGGTGCAGCGAGCGCTTCAGCCACTAAATATTGCATTTGAGGGTTTTGTATACACTGGCGTAAAGCAGTTGCCAGCGCATTTTGACCCAGATGTTGCGGCATATCAAGTGCAGCACTTGGTTGAGCGAGAGCAATGGATGCACGGTGCCATGGCCAAGAAAATGCTTGGACAGAAAAAAAAGTAGCATTGCACTTTCTTTTTATTGTGAATACTTTTCGTCATACAAAAGGAGCACTATGCATTTTTCTTTGTGTAAAAAATTTGGAATGTCTTTATTTACTGTGCTGTTGCTCGTAGTTACTGCACAGGCAGATGTAAAATCTGCTGTACAACAAGCTACAGCAGCGTATGTAAAAGCGCACAAAAAAAATAATAATGCGCCGGATGACCTGGTAAATGTTGCCCAAGCCATTCCGTCTATAATACTAGACATCAAATACGCTACTAATAATAATTTTACTGGTAAGGTAGTTTATACGCAGTCAGTGTGCTACCTTCGGCGTAGGGTAGTAGAAGCGCTTGAGCAGGTGCAGCAAGAGCTCGGCAAAGAGGGACTTGGCCTTAAAATATGGGATGGATACCGCCCATATACGGTACAACAAAAGTTCTGGAATTTAGTGCCGGATCCTCGTTACGTTGGTGACCCTGCAAAAGGCTCTAAGCATAACCGTGGCGCAGCAGTTGATCTAACCATTATTTCACTAAAAACGGCAAAAGAACTGGCAATGCCATCAGCGTTTGATGATTTTTCAGAAAAAGCGCATCGCAATTATACTATCATGACGCCCGAAGCAGCCAAAAATTGTAGGCGTTTGGAAGATGCCATGACTAAGTATGGGTTTGTTGGCTTGCCAACTGAGTGGTGGCATTTTGATTATATTGGTGAACAAGCAGCTTCGCCACGCTGGCAACAGTTTGCCTTGTTGAACGTTTCATTTGAAGAACTTGCAAAAATGCAGTAACAGTAGATGTATTTGATCTTATTGACTTTATCTGTTACCATTACCGCTATTTTTATATTTTCTTATATTTCACCGAGGAAATTACATGAAAACATATTTTTCAACATTATTTTTGAGCATTGTGCTGTTAGTTGGGGGCGCTAAGCAAGAGTTGATAGCAGCAGCGTCTTCATCTTCAAGTTCTGTCGATGATCTAGCAGGCCTGATGAATGGTCTGACGATGCAAATCAGAGAGGTGCCTGAAGGGGATCTAGTGTCTTTGGAGGATTTGTGTGCACAGGTTGAGCCGATCCTGGGGGCATTTGATCTACAGCTAAGAACAGAACGCGCTTCCCTAGCAGAAAAAACTTTTCAAGAACTGTTGAATGATAGAGTAGAGCATCCTGATGCCGAGGAATTTGCCGGGGAGATGCAAATAGTATCAATTAGCAAAGAATTGGTAGCAAAATTGAAAGCACTTATTGATCGTGATGCGGGCTGGATTGCTACGGGCAAGGTTGCTATAGTGTTGAAGCAAGTAGCAGGCTTAATTATTCTTTCCTGTCAGCATCTGCATAGCGTGTGGCAAACATGTGCAACTGCATATCCAGAAGAATCAGCAGCAGTGGCTGAAAATGGCTGTTTATTTCGTGGTGTATTTCATCGGCTAGAGGGTTATTGTAAAGAGATCCAAAGTGTCGACGTAATTACTGCAGAGCACTTAATCAACCTGCGCGGGGTGATTCCTGATGAAAGCATTATGTCAGCTATGCAAATGCGCACTCCTGCATTTCTGGGCGCTGTTTGTGCCTTAATGCGTAGAATGGCAACAGATGAAGCTGTTAATCAGGTTATACGTTCATCTCTAATGGCACAACTACTTACAATGGAACAAGAACTTAATGCAATTATTACAAGTTCTCGCGCTCCAAGCATACGCAGGGATACGGAGGAAGCATTTCCTAGTACCTCTTCTGCGAGAAGACGCTCACGTTCTCGTTCTAGATCACGTGATAGAGATGCCGCAGATGATCGTGATCGTGATAGAGTTCGTCGCAAAGAACATTCATCTCGATTTTGCTAAATAAAGAAAAAGCCCTGATGCAAGTCAGGGCTTTTTCTTTATTTAGCATTGTCCCCTAACACCTTCTCTGGTAAGGTGATTGTATGCTTCATACATAATGAATCTTATAATAAAGGACCTCATGCAAAATTGGTGCTTAAAATTAATTATGCTCTTGTTAGCTTTTGGCGTAATAGCGATTGGCTGTAAAGCTGCTACTATTGCTGAAATTACGGAGTATAGCACACAGTACATGGATAGCTTGCAAGAACAATTACAAGCCCTACAAAGCAAAAGCGTAGAAGAATTCGAGGCTTTTTGTTTAGAAACCAATGGTCAACTTGCCCATACTGTTTGGTTATTGCATGCGCGAAATGCTCAATTAAAGCTGTTAGATTTTGAGGGAATTTGTAAGGGGTCCAGTAATACCGTAAGTAACGGGCTGCAGATGTTTTATGAAGAGCTTAATTTTTTTAATTTTGATTTAGTGCGAGCGTTATGCAAAAAAATGACGGTTGTTGGCCCTGGTGTTGCTGTCTTTGTAAAAAATATGGCACAAGCCTATCTGGCAACCTGTGGTATGATAGGAATGGTATGGGGTGCATTAGTAAAAGCATATCCTGAAGAAACAAAAGAGTTAGCATTTTTTGATATTGGGTGTGCAGATCGTTTTAAAGCTGTTAAAAAGTATTTACGCAAAATTGCTAGAGTTAAAGATGAAAAATTAATATGTTGCATGCAAGAAAGTGAAGATGCCATCCCGCTGATGGTTCCAGAAACTACAGATCGTTTGTGTAAGTGTTTTGTGCAGCAGCCTGCTTTTTTGCCAGCCTATAAGCAGTTGCTGGAAAGAATACTAAATGACAAACAGGTGCCTAGAGAAGCCATAGATGCAGTTAAAAGTGCAATCAATAATTATGATCAATTAATCGCAGCATTTTCCGAGGGTCGTGAAGAGGCAGCAGCGTTATCAGTAGGTGATTCTGGGGCAATTGAAACCCATAATAACACCAGGTCTGGTTATTACCATAGTCCGTTTGGTTATTCAGTACGTTTGTAGGTAAGTATATGTATCTAATCGCATGTGGAAGAAAGGACGCTAGCATGTCTCATACGCTATTTAAAATGGTAGTCATCGCGGTATTACACCTCGTGTTGGCTACTCCCATGGCTCATGCAGTACCAGAGTTGCCACAAGAGGCCTTAGAAGCATTTTGTAGAGAAGGTGTAGAGGCTTTACAGTATAGTGTTGATAAAGATACAGCTGCTTATGCGCCAGAAGAAGGGCTATCTGATGTAGGGGTATTGCAGGCTTTCTATTCACCTGACTGGATTGATCGTGTAAGTGATTTTGCAAAAAAACATATGGCTTTTAGGGGTTTAGTTGCTGCTTGTTCAAATGGATTAATATTTTACGCAGATGGAGAGGTAGGAAGATTTTTTTTCTTGCTTATCACTGAAAGTATTCTTTTTATCTACCTAACCAAACGATTATTAGAAGCACAAATGCGCTATTTTCCTCGGGAGGCTGAGGAATGGACAGTGGCTGATGGCTGGCGTGAAACCTGGGAGCCACTAAGTGCAGTATGCCAAACTTTTCGTGCTGGCTTGCAGATAAGCGATAGATGGGTTGCTGCAGAAATGAAAAAAATGTGTGAACAAACGGTGGTACTGGGTAGTGTTGGGCCTGCTTTGTCAGGACAAAAAGATGCTAGTAGAGCAGCGTTAATGGTATTGCTGAACGCCATTAAAGAGTCTGACGTTGCAACTGATGAAATGAAACAAGCTATTAATGAGCGGCTAGAAGCAGTTGCTTGGTTTCAAGAGCAGGCTGAGGCTGCCTAGCTTAGAGCACGGAAAACTAATCGTTATATGTTGGAGGGTATATGTTTTCCTCCGTGCAAGCATTGCCCTATTGAAGGGCGATTAAATTATAAGGATTATCTCAAGGTGAAAAAGCTGGCGCTGATTATGCTATTTGGGTTTGGTATACCGTATGTGCAGGGTGCAACCGTTTGTGATTCTGGCGATACTGCGACTTTTGCAGATTATAGTAAAGTAATCAGAGTGTTTAACATATTTTGTAGTATTGTTCTTGATCAGGTAGAAAAAGCTACTCTTGAACAGGAAAAATTTGATAGCGAGGCTGCCAGCTCTATAGACTTATTAAACCACATAACCAAGGATATCTCAGATCTTCACCGTAACTTTGATGATGCTAAAACATTTCTTGATTTAATACCTGATTATATTGAGTTTTCAAGCGATACGGTTATAGCTCAGCTTTTTTTGTTAAGGATGCGCTTTGCGGTTTGCCAACTAAAACAAGATAGGGCACTGTGGCAAGCGTTACAACGGAACATACCTTTTGATGGAACAGTGGTTTTCCCGCGTCTAGATATTTCGCAGCAGCAAGAATTTTTAGCACGGCCAACCATTTCTATACGGGATATGAAGTATTTCTGGGGTGATGCTGAGCGGGACGGGACATTGCCTTCCTTTGGCTGGAGTGAAGAGGTAGTGGTTAAATGGCGGCTTTCAGTATGGAAAAAAGTCTCTCAATCTAATTTGTTGAGTCCCCATGCATCCCTGATAATTAAACAGCGCATTACAGAGTGCGATCAAATTCTGGCTTATTTGCAGATGAGCCCTAGGGCCATAGATACTCTTACACTAATGGCTAGAAGATTATTGCATAATGAATGATGGCAATCGTTCTTGCAGTGTTGAAAGCCCAGAAATGCGTGATCGTATTAGAGCTTTGGTAAATAAATTGGTAGTACGATGATTAAACTCAAGCATCATACAAGTTTGACACCAGAACGATGGTTCAAGTTCTCTCTTATGGAACAGTTAGCGAATGCTGGTGCGGATGTAAGCCGCTCTTTTAGGCATCGTCGTGAAGGGCGAATGGAAGACAGTGAAGCTGCATTTGAGCGGGCAATGGAGCTGTTTTATCTAACCGTTGAAGATCCAAAAAATAAAAAACGACGCAAAGAAATTTTGCGAGCGAGAGCGTGTTACGCTGATTTGTACGCTGGAATCAATGAGTTTAATTTCACTGAAGAGTGGTTTGATGGCTACTTTATGGATTTTAATTATCTGGCGGCTATTCAGCGAGGGCGATAGATAATTAACTTATAAGTAATTTTCTAAAAAGACCAAAATAGCTTTTCGCGCGTTTGCGGCTGCATGAGCATTAATTGCAGCAGAGCCGCCGCTAGTGATCCATCCCACACCAGGCCACCACTCTGGATAATCACTTGATGGATTATAAGCAGCAGTTGGCACAAAATGTCCAGCTCCTGGGTAGTAAAGATGAGTGCGGCTTATGGTAGATCCTTTTGTATCAAGCCGATTCATGATGAGCTTGCCAAAAGATGCTGATGGCCATCGATGGTCATCCTCTGCTGATGTAACGAGCAATGGACATTGGATATTTTCTACAGGAATTTCCGCTTGCGCATGCTCGTCGGGAAACTGTGTCATATCAAATAAGTAGAATTGAGCACAGTTATTGGGTCGCTCGAATGAACTTTTAAATATGTGGAGCTTCCCCTCTCTTCCCGCCTGCAAGTATTCTTCATGTGTGGAGCAAGGAGCGACTGGCGGTATCCCCGCAGGGCTATTGTTTAAAAGCCATGGGGCTGCGCTTTTATTCCAAGGGCAAGGCTGTATGTAACAACTGGGAACACAAGCAATGATCGCCTGCATGGTATCTGGAAACAATGATCCTAGCAATAAAGCAAGCTCACCACCTTTAGAGCTGCCGTGTAGAGCTATGCGGTCTGCTTGCACATAGGGTTGTTTTTTGAACCACTCAATGCCACGTAAAATGCTTGTAAGTTCAATATTTTCTTGGTAGCGAGGTAATCCATCAGCACCAAAATAGCCAAGGGCAAATGCAGTAAATCCATGAGAAGCATACCAGCGAGCTATACGTTCATAGAGGCCGCCGCCTGCGCCACCTAAGACTACAATTCCTGGTCGGGGGCCCATTGTCTTGTCAAAAAACAACGTGCCAATCAAACTGTCTTCGCGGATCTCTTTTCGTTCTACTGTCGGCAACATTGGCAATCTAACGATTGTTGCTGCAGCAATATACTCTTCACCACAGGTTGCCTTGAGTGTAATGGGCATGGGGCTATCGCCCATTTTAAATGGTGGGGCCATTTTTTCTGTTGGTAACATAGACCAAAACAAGCCCATGCTTTCGACGCCTTCATATGATCCTTCTAGCGGCGCTTGTGTGGTGAGATCTACTTTGCCAGTATCATTTGTTTCAAAAACAGCATGCGATGACCATTCTTGATCATGCATATCTTTGCATGTTGCGTGCACCTTTATTAGTTCTTTTGGTGGCATGCCTGAAATGGTGATTGTTATTGGTTCATCGAGCAGCGTTTCTGTCTGGCTAATGCTGATGAAGGGAGAAGCAATAAGCATTGTACTAAATGGGAAGATGGCAATAAATATGCGCCTGAAGCATAGTATCATTTTTATCCCATCTTATTATTCAGCTTTGGTAGCAATAGTATAAATTGCTGTTTTTATATCATGTAGGCCATCCGGTTGCAGTAAGGAGGCCATACGTGTGTGAAGAGCCTGGTTGAGCCTAGTTAATTGTATGGGTGAAAGTTGTTCTAAACGGCTTCTTGTAAAATGTGACCAAAGACTAGTTAGCCAAGCATCAATCGACGGATACACATAATCGATCTGATCGTGTATTGTTTTAATGTTGTTAAAGCCAGCTGTGGTAAGCTGTTTAATAAGTTCCTCATATGTGAGGTGCGGTAGAGGGTGGGTATCTTGGTGCAGTTTATTGTATTCTTCAGTAAAGATTGTTTGACAAGGATGATAGGTATTCCAGGTAGAGAAGGCAACATAGCCTCCTGGCTTGAGCACACGCATATATTCGGCTAAAGCTTTTGCTAGGTTAGGGAAGAAGAATATGCCAAACCCACAAAAAATAGCATCAAATGAATTATCTGCAAACACTACTTGTTCTGCATCCATGCATAAGAATTGTGCATTGGGAATAAGCTCTGCAAGCTCCTTAGTGGTCTCTGTAACCATATTTTGACTGATATCAATGCCTACCATTTTGCCATAAGAACCAATGCGGCTAGCTACATGTTTTAGTACTGCTCCGCGTCCAGTTGCTATATCAAGAACGTGCGCTTCCTTGCTCAAGGGAATTTGGGCAACGAGTTGCTTGGCAAAGTAATCAAAAAATCGTACTTGCTGTCCGTAAGTTGCTGCTCCACGGTCGAAGACGTCACGAATGTGGTTTTTTAGCATATATTTTTCCAAATAAAAAGCCCCCGGTGAATATATCGGGGGCTTTTAAATTAACTAACGAGGTTATACATCTAAGTTGCGCACAAAATGCGCATGCTTTTCAATGTAATTTCTGCGGTCTTCAACCTCTTCACCCATGAGTGAACAGAACCATTGATCAGCTTTAATAGCATCATCAATGGTAACTTGAATGATCTGACGTTTAGCAGGGTCCATGGTGGTTTCCCACAGTTGTTCTGGGTTCATTTCTCCCAGTCCTTTAAACCGCAAAATAGTCATAAGTGACTTAGCTGTTTTATTAATTAAGCCACACAAAGTGAGTACGCCAGTCGCGGTTGCAACAGGTTCTTTGCCTTGGACAGCAAAGCTCCATTCGTGTGTTTCAAGTTGCTTAATGGCTGCAAACAGCTCAAGCAATTTTGCCGTTTCTTCACTTTGAAAAAACCGTGCAGGGACTTCCCAGCTGCTCTTAAGCTGTTTAAAGATTACCATTTCTTTAACTGTTACTGCTGCACCGTCGATAGGAGCTTCAGTAGGTACTTCTTGCTTAAAAGAAATAGTATATTGCGGGAATGCTACATGCATTTTTTCAACGAGTTCTTCAGTCGTAAATTTACCTAGTTTCCAATCAATAGTGTAGAGAAACGCGATGAGTTCGTGGGAATGAAAGGTAGAGACCTCAAGTACTTTGGTGAAGTGCTCAAGCTCTTCTTCATACAGGCGCATGCCTTGCAGTAACGTGTGCCAACTATCAGCAGAAAGCTCAGAACCGTTCATGGTTAAGCAAGCACCATTTTTTGCCCAATCGTACAAAAATCCTCTAAACTCGCTTTCATCTTTGAGGTAGCGCTCAGTACGTCCAACTTTTACTTTATAGAGCGGTGGTTGCGCGATGTAGAGGTACCCGTTATCAATGAGTGGGCGCATGTACCTAAAGAAGAAGGTTAAGAGCAAAATGCGAATATGTGATCCGTCAACATCTGCGTCGGTCATAATCAGGGTTTTGTGATAGCGTACTTTTTCAGGCTGGCATTCATCATTGCCTACGCCACAACCGAGTGCGGTGATAAGATCTTTAATTTCATTATTAGCTAAAATACGGTCAAGACGCGTTTTTTCAACGTTAATAATTTTACCTTTGAGTGGTAGTACTGCTTGGGTAAAACGATCACGTCCTTGTTTTGCAGAGCCGCCTGCAGAATCTCCCTCTACCAAGTACAGTTCAGTTTTCGAAGCATCTTCTTCAGAACAGTCAGCAAGCTTGCCCGGGAGCACGGATGTTCCCAGCTCGCTTTTACGACGCGTTAGTTCACGTGCACGTTTTGCTGCTGAGCGTGCTTGCTGAGCCAAGACAGCTTTTTGTAAAATCTTTTTAGCTGTAGTAGGGTTTTCTTCAAAGTAAGTATCCAAAAAGGCATAGGTCCAAGAATCAACCAGCCCCTTCACCTCGCTGTTCCCGAGGCGTGATTTGGTTTGTCCTTCAAACTGTGGCTCTGGTACTTTAATACTGATAACACACACTAAGCCTTCACGCACGTCTTCGCTTGAGAAAGATTCATCTTTGAGCATGTTATATTTTTGTGCGTAACGGTTACAGACTTTGGTAAGTGCTGATTTAAAGCCTGTTTCATGTGTGCCGCCGTCTGGCGTTCTAACATTGTTTACAAAACTAAATGTTTGCTCATTATAGCCATCGTTATACTGCAGCGCCCAGTTGAGCATGTAGGTGCCATCTTCTTTGTCTAGCTGAATAATTTCTTTAAAAAGAGGGAGTTTTTTTGCATTAACCAATTCAATAAAGGATGCTATACCACCTTCAAAATAGAACTCGTCTGCCTGGTTTGTGCGCTCATCGCGCACTGAAATGCGTAAGCCTTTGTTTAGGAAAGCGCTTTCGCGGAAACGAGCCGCTAGTGTATCGTAGCTAAGTTCAACGGTTTCAAAGATGGTAGCATCAGGCCAAAAGCGTACATAAGTACCGCGTTTTTCAGTAGCATCAGTCGCCTGCAATGGGCCCTGAGGATTACCTTTTGCGTACCATTGGCGGTAAATCTTGCCGTTACGAAAAATGTTTAATTCAAGCCTAGAAGAAAGAGCGTTTACCACAGAAACGCCAACGCCGTGTAGTCCGCCAGAGTATTTATATGAATCTTTTTCAAACTTGCCGCCAGCATGGAGTTTAGTAAGTACAACTTCAGCAGCTGAAATTTTTTCAGTTGGATGTATATCAACAGGGATGCCGCGCCCATTATCTTCTACTGAGCAGGAGCCGTCACCGTGTATAATTACTTGGATAGCGGAGCAATGGCCCCCTAGGGCTTCGTCGACAGAGTTATCAACAACTTCCCAAACCAAATGGTGCAGGCCTGCGGCATTAGTTGAACCAATATACATTGCTGGGCGTTTGCGTACAGCTTCAAGGCCTTCTAATACCTTAATGGCACTCGCGCCATAGTCATCAGAATGCGCAGCTCTTGTCTTTTTTTCTTCATTATCCATAAGCGTTCCTACACGAATTACACTTGCAGTGTCATTGTACCTTCAAAAAAACTTTCACACGCTGGGGCATTTATTGTACTCTATCGAGCAAAGATTTGCGACAACCATGTGAAACATTAAGTATAGCAGAGCTCATACTTAGGATCAAAATAGATGAATAAAGATGCGATGCGAGAGCAAAAAGAATTTTTTATGGGGAAAGCCCTTAAGCAGGCTGTTGTCGCTTTGAAATACGATGAAGTGCCAATTGGATCTGTGGTTGTGTCAAAAGAAGGTACGATTATCGGACGGGGTTATAATCGGATGGAGACGGCACAATGTCAGCTGGCGCATGCTGAAGCCCGTGCTATTGCCCAAGCATGCAAAAAAATTGGGGGTTGGCGATTGAATGGATGCACAATATATGTTACCCTTGAGCCCTGTTTGATGTGCATAGGGCTTATACAACTTTCGCGAGTTGATGCTATTGTGTATGGCGCCCCATCACCGCTCTTTGGCAGTATAATAAATGGTTTGACGCTTCCAACATATGCTAAGCAATTAAGAATAGAATGTGGCATTAGAGAGCAGGAATGCGTAGCTCTTCTGCAATCTTTTTTTAAAACAGTACGAAAAAAGAGAAAGGATCGTAGTGAAAGACAGAGCTAAGTTTGTCGCACAGATACGAGAAACACTCATCAACCGTAAGCAAGAAATGGATGAGGCGCTTTCCAAGCAGTCTCATGAGAAGTTAACTGATGGCGTTGTGCAAGATAGTGCAGATGAAGCACTTTCATTGAGTATGGAAAAATTGCAAAATTCACTGCAACAAACTGAAATTGATGAACTCCATTTAATGGAAGAAGCCCTTGTGCGTATAGATGCTGGTGAATACGGCATTTGCTTAGATTGTAATGAACCTATTGCGGAAAGACGGTTAGAGCATTTCCCTTTTGCTGCTCGCTGTATTGTTTGCCAGGAAGCAGTAGAACAGAAATAACTATGGTAGCTTGCCGGCGTAGCTCAGTGGTAGAGCAACTGATTCGTAATCAGTAGGTCGTCGGTTCAATTCCGATCGCCGGCTCCATTCGTTTTTGCTAAAGCTATGACGTGGCAAATTCTAGCTCTTAAACGTGATATTTAAAGACAAAAAGAGAAAAATAATGGCGGGTGGTTGCTCGTTAGGCGGAAGACTGGCTAGGCTGAAATTTTGTAGTTTCGTCCTGTGCTAGAGGCCTAAAGATCTTTTGTCTACAGGCGGTAGACAGTTTTCTCTAAAAAATAACTGATAAGCTATGACATGGGCTAGTTCCGACTTTATAAATGCAGTTTGTACATAGACGTATTTTTTTGGCATTTCGACCATGGTTTTTTGACAAAATAAGTTGGCAGGTGTAAGCTTCTAAACACTAAATCAGATCTCTTCTTGAATAACGGGGTTTGGGTAGGTAAAATTTTATCAACTGAATGATTTATCTAGGTTATAGCGTTATGAACAAAACAGTCGCAACTCACACCCTGCATGGTGTTGGCCGCCGTAAAGCAGCAGTAGCTCGCGTATGGCTTAAGCCTGGAAAAGGCGCAATCGAAGTCAACGGTAAAAACTTTGCTGAATATTTTGGCACAGATGTAGCGCGCAGTGCTGTAGTATTGCCGTTGCAAGTATGTGGCGTGGAAAGAACATTTGATGCAATGGTTTATGTTACTGGTGGTGGCGAAACAGGCCAATCCGGAGCAATTAAACTTGGTATTGCTCGCGCGTTATTAAAATCAAACGAAGCATTCAAAGGTGTTTTGAGACAAAATGACCTTTTGACGGTTGATTCACGCGTTAAAGAGCGTAAAAAATATGGCCAAAAAGGCGCCCGTCGCAAATTCCAATTTGTTAAACGGTAATCGAATTTTATTACAGCTCCGCGTTTCGTGGAGCTGTAATTTTTTGTATAGCTCTTTTGTTTTGAAAACGAGTAGCAGATGTGCGGCATAGTCGCTTATACTGGTAAAAATCTTTGTAAAGACCTTGTTTTTGAAGGCTTATCTCGCCTTGAGTATCGGGGCTATGATTCAGCTGGTTTTGTTTGTATTGATAAACATCATGGCCAGTTTAATTTTGACAAAGAAGCAGGCGGTTCTTCGCCGATTCAGCGCTTAGCAGAAAAAATTCATTTTGATGGTTATACGGGCATGGCACATACCCGGTGGGCGACTCATGGTCTTGTTGATACAGTGAATGCTCATCCCCATTTTAATTGCAATAAAGCAGTTGCTGTCGTACACAATGGCATTATTGAAGGACATGAAGTGCTCCGAGAGCAGTTGCTGGCAAGGGGGCATCATGTTATTTCAACGACTGATTCTGAACTTGCTGCCCATTTGTTTAATGACGAGATTGAGCAGCGTAGTGATCTAAAAGAAGCCGTTATGGCATTTGTGTCACAAATTCGTGGTGCTTTTGCTTTTGTTTTTATGCTCACACAGTATCCAGATACATTGGTAGTTGTTCGTCACCGTTCAGCAATGGTGATTGGTGTTGGGGAAGATGAAGCGTTTGTGGCATCAGATTTTATTGCTTTTGCTGACAAAACTAATAATGTGGTATTTCTACCGGATGATAGCTTTGCGTTTGTTCGTCGTGATAGCATCGAGTTATACGATTTTTCTGGCAGAATTGTTCCTTATTTTGTTCAATCGCTTGATCAAAAATACATAGAAATTGATAAAGGCGTTTTCGAGCATTTTATGCTCAAAGAAATTTATGAACAAAAAAGGGCAATTAGTCGTACGATTGGTTTTTGTAAAATGCTAGGCAGTCCTGGCATAGATACATTTCCCCATCATTACGAACACTGGTCAGTAGCTACTGAATATAATGACTCTATTTGGCGACAACTTGGTCTATCAATTGAGCAAATTAAGTCATTGCGATACATTAACTTGGTGAGCGCAGGTACCTCGTGGCACGCAGCGTGTATAGCACAATTTTTCTTTGAGATGATTTGCAAAATCCCAACTCGAGTTTTTCTCGCTTCAGAGTTTAGATACATGTCGTTTTTCCCTCAGGAAGACAGTGTGTATATTATGGTTTCTCAATCAGGAGAGACGGCTGATACGCTAGAAGCGTTACGATTAATTAATTCCTATAACGTTCCTACGATTGCTATTACAAATGTTGCTTCTAGTAGTATTGTACGTGAAGCAGGTGGTTTTTTACCAATGCAGGCGGGGCCAGAGATTTCGGTTGCTTCAACCAAAGCATTTTCTACTCAACTTGCAACCTTGTTTTGGATTGCTAACCGTATAGCGCTTGAACGTGGTACTATTACGCTGGAAGAGATGTACATTGCTGAAGAACAATTGTGCGTGGCGGCTGAAGTGCTTGAATCAACTATAGAAATGTACAAGTTTAGAATTATTCAAGATTTAGCGCCTAAGTACATGCATTATAGCCATTTCATCTTTTTGGGGCGCCATATTAGCTATCCTTTTGCGATGGAAGCATCGCTAAAGCTTAAAGAAATATCATACATTTTTGCCCAGTGCTATCCAGCTGGCGAGTTGAAGCATGGACCCATTGCGCTGGTTGATGAAAATACCCCCGTCGTTATTTTTTCAGTGCTTGATGAGTTGCTTTATCATAAATTACTTGCCAACGCTAGCGAGGTAAAGGCACGCAATGGGCACCTCGTTGTTTTTGCTTTTGAAGGACAAGACGAGCTTATTGGCATTGCTGATACTGCATTCGTCATACCTCCCGTAGCGCCTTTGCTTGGTCCTCTCGCCATGACAGGGCTGATGCAGTTTTTCATTTATCATATTACCAGACAGCTTGGGATGCCGATTGATAAGCCAAGGAACTTGGCAAAATCGGTTACTGTCGAGTAAGATCACCTATTGTTCTAGATATATTTTTTTATTAAGGGACTTTTATGCTTAACTTAGCGTTGTACGCTGCTTATGCAACGTATTTATCTATTATAGCCATTATTGGATTTATTGCTTACAAACACAATCAGCGTGCTGGTGGTGATTATATTTTAGGAGCCCGTTCACTTAATTATGTGGTGACCGCATTAGCAACCCATGCCAGTGACATGAGCGCCTGGCTCTTCATGAGTATGCCTGCCGCAATTTATAGCAAAGGGCTTATTGGTGGATGGATAGCAATAGGGCTAACAGTATTCATGTTGCTTAACTGGATGTTTGTTGCTCCTCGTCTACGTACAATGACTGAATATCATGGATCAACAACATTGTCATCATTCTTTGCCAAGCGATTTAATGATACAGCCGGTATGTTGCGAATGGTGAGTACGGTTTGTGCATTACTCTTTTTAACTTGTTATATTGCGGCAAATTTAGCGGCTCTTGGGCATTTGTTTGAATCAGTGTTTAGCTTGCCTTATAGCTTGGGCATTACGTTGGGCTCGTTAGTGGTGTTTTATATTCTCTTTGGTGGCTATACTTCGATTGCCTGGATTGATTGCTTTCAAGGAGCATTTTTGCTCGGAGCAATTATCATTGTACCTGTAGTGGCAATTATTTCTCTTGGTGGTTGGCATGTAGTAAAAACAGCAGCCATAACCAAAGATGTATTTAATTTTTTTCCAAACACATGGCATTCATGGATTCAATGTTTTTTTCTAGCAGTTGGTTGGGGGCTTGGTTATTTTGGTCAGCCGCATATCATTACTAAATTTATGGGAATTGATGATGCAAAAAATATAAAAAAGGCTCAATACGTTGGTATTACATGGCAATCTATTACGTTGGCTGCAGCGGTACTGATTGGCCTTACTGGTATTGCTTTTTTTCCAGAGGGGATAGCTAATACTGAGTTTATTTTTATAGAAATGACTAAAGCGCTTTTTCACCCATTTCTTACCGGGTTGATGCTTTGTGCTATTGTTGCCTCCTCTATTAACGTGATTGGTGCTCAGGTGCTGGCATTAGCATCGGTAATTACTGAAGATATTGTAAAATATGTTTTTGAAACACGAACTAATCATGCCTCTATGATTGCCCGCTTGAGTGTGTTGGGGATGTGCGTTGTTGCAGCTACAGTGGCTTATTTCAACCAGCACCGTGCTATTTATGATTTGGTGTTTTATGCTTGGGGTGGATTAGGTTGCTCATTTGGTCCATTAGTACTGGTTGCTTTACATACTAAGTTACAAAATATTAAAGCAGCAATTGCTAGCGTTGTAGTAGGTGCATTAGTTGGTTGTCTATGGCCATTGTTTAATGCCTGCGTTCCTGCAGTGATTGTCGGTTTTCCAGTGAGCTTAGCGATTTTGTGGTTAGGGTCTCAGGTAGATAAAAAAGCGTAAAAATATAGGGGCCTATGGCCCCTATTCGGTTTAGCTATCTTGCTGAAAGAGGATAAGAATCTTCTTCTAGCCGATAATATTTTATAATGGCATCATCTAGCTGCTGTATGAAAAGTTTATTATGTCCAGCAGTTGCAAGGCGTTTGATTAAAAAAATACGATTCTGCATGTTGTAAATGCTGTGTAGATCGCCTGTAATATGAGGATATAATTGTGCTATTTTTACTAGATAACAGGTTGTTAGTTCATGATCAAATATCCTCACCAGGTCTCTTGGTGTTAGTTCTTTGTTGGCTAATAAAGTAACTAAATTTGAGTTGTCGAGGAAATCTTTGTATCGGGCTGGAACAGTACTTTTGATTTTATCTGCTGTTAAGGTAATTGTTGCTGGTTTTTCTGACATTCTCGGTATTATTTTATCCTCTTGATGACTAGTTAATGAATGCCAGTGAACCTTAGGAGGACATTTTTCTTTTTCTGATGGTTCTGCTGTTCTATGGGTAGAGAAGAGCCCTGTTGATAATACAGCACCGCTAATAGTTGCTGACAATGGTAACATGCGCCGCAGGGCGGCGGTTGCACAGACCAATTCGCCAGTTAGAATCAGAAATATAATGGCTAGTCTTGGAATAAAAAAGCGTGAGTTAATCATGAAAAATCCTTGTTTGGTTAAGGTTTACCTTCAAAAAAACCAATCATAGCTGCAGCCGCTTCTTCTTGCATTGTCGGGTGACTAGCCAATAGGGCATGAACCATTGCTCTTTGCCCTGCATTAGTGAATTCTTTTGGGGTTGAAAATGGTATATAAATACTTACTGCTGTTGCTCTGTGCTGCTCGGAAAGTTTGAGCTTCCAATTGGAGACAGCATCAAAAACAGCCCAAATTATTTCAGTAGCTTCTTTTTCTTTTTCAGCTAACGCTTCTAATAAGCCAGATGCGGTAATAAAAGAAAGATCAGGAATAGCTTCTGCTATCTGCTCTTTAGTGAGCGTAATAGTTGTTAGTTGGTTTGCTGGATAGACGCGTTCCAAAATAGTATCAATTTCTTCTGCAATAGGAGTATTTGCAGCAAGGGCTTTACACAACTGCATTCTATCTATTGCTGATAGTTTATATTTTTCTTTTCCTTCACGGACAAGTTGTGTGAGTGCAAGGTTATATTTTGCAACAAATTCTAGAGCAGACAGCCCTGTTCCACGGGCATTTTTTGCAGTGCTGGTAAGCTTTCGCATGAATATGGAGTGGTGCAGAGCAGTTAAATCATCACCCGAAATAACGTCTTTTACTGCTTCTCGCGATAAGTAGATAGTAGGTGTAGAGGTGGCCGAGCGATCAGGTGTAGTTGCTCTGAAAAGTTCTGGCCTTTGTAGTAGTGTTGTAGAGGCTCTACTATTAAATCTCTGCATGGCGTGAGGAATAACTCTAGAGAATCTTCTTGTGGACATTCCTTGTAAAGTGATTGGTATGAGCAAGCTTAGTATTAAAATAAATGGTCTAGAGCTTACACTGTCGAGTATCATGAGTATCCTTTGTGGATTAATAATTTGTACTTACGCCCATAATGCTACTAAAACTTTATAAAACGTCATCTAGTTTCTGAAGAATAATAAAAATCCCCAAGGTACGAGTGATTTTATTGCTCATGTCTTGGGGGTTTTTATTTGTTAAAGAAGGTTTAGGTTGTCTTGAGAGTTTCGGCTTTTGTTTGATAAACAGCAATAAGCTTGTGATAGGTTTCAGAGTAGGGCTTCTCATTGAGCATTCTCATTAAGAGGGCTAGTTCAAAATTAGTGCCATAGGCATAATCAGCAAAAGTAGTACGAAAAGATTGCCATCTGTCGGACAATACAAGGTCATCAGCGATGGCTTTTTTATAATTTTCAATTGCTATACGTAAGCGACGTGCTAACTCAATGCTGTTTGTTCCATTCACTAATAAAGAAGTAATGATGTTACTTTTTTCGATAAACATAAAATGATCAGGAATAAGGGCATTACAAGCTCGAACAATGGCATCGGCATCCAGCATACTAACATCTGCATCCTGCATTAGCGCAATACTCATTTGTTGATGTTCTTCCCCTGAAAGCTGATCTTTTGAACGACGACGCCTAGCGGCATCAATGATTTGGATTGTGCTCAAGCATAGGATGCTAAAAAGTATAAGTTTCGCCATGCATTGCTCCTTTATGTGTAAGAGTTTATGTTTATGCGCTCATGCTACAAAAATTTTTAATCGATTGCACGATAATTTTTTATTACAAGAGAGGGTTGCTGTTCTCTTGTAATAAGCGATCTAGAGGGGCTTTTTAGTGGGGTATGGCAATGACTATGTTGAGCACAATCGATTGTGCGATTGCATCAAAGAAATAGACCATTTTTTTAGATCAAAAAATGGTTAAAAATTATTTTTTGGCCATGGGGTGGGGTAGAGGAGTAATGTTTACATCATGTATGGAGTTAGTTATTTCCTAGAATAATACTCTTAAGTGCAGAGATATATTGATTTAGCATATTGTGTCCAGTTGGCGTTAATTTGTAGAAAGTGCGTGGCTTATTATCTACAAAGCTTTTGTCTGCAAGCACATAGCCGTGTTCGATTAGTTCGCGCATATGTGTTGTCATATGCCCATCAGAAATATTAAGCTCCTGCTTGATGCTGTTGTAGTCACATGTGTCGCGTACAGCAAGGAGCGCGACAATTCTAGTACGGATTGGTTGGTGCAAAATACGATTTAATTCCTGAGGCATAATTATGCTCCTACTTGGCCCTAGTTAATTGAATCAGGTACTACCTTTTTGTTAAGTATAATACCTATGCTGATGAACGAAAGGCCCTGGTACACAACCAAGAACATCCATAAGTGTGGGATGTGTAGTGTTGATAGCCAAACCCCGATAATACCCGCTGCGATTAAATTATAAGCATTGTAGCGTACAACAGCTGTTGTGAATTGACCGAAAAAGAGAAATAGGGTGCCAATCAGTAGTAGTATAATTGGCGAGATGAGTGCACTATAGCCAGCAAAAGCCATAACGCCTCCTGTGGCTACCGCAATAAAGGGAAACGGCTTACCGATGTCATCAAATATTTTTTCTAGGAATGGATTTTTGCCCGTCTTGGTTGAAAAGTGACGTCCGATTAGCGCGAAGCTGGTCCAGTAAAAGAGGGTTCGCTGGATGAAGATAACAATCTGACACATGTTGGTGTTAACTAACTGTGTGATAATTGGATCGACTGAGAGGCTAAAAAGGAGCTCGAATAGGGGAATTAGTGTAATGCCCATGCCGGTAGCAATCAACAATGGCCCTGATAAAGCCGTTCTAAGATTGCGTTCGAGTACAGAAAAAATGGTGTTTATCTGAGCTAGTGCAGTAACCCGGTCTTCTGGCCTATTATTCATTAGGGGGCCCTTTCTTAAAAGTAGAATATTGCTTAAAAATAGTACTATTAAAACAATAGTTAATAATGTTTTATCTGTCAAGCGTTCACCTCGAGAGGTTTTTTATACAAATTTGTATGAGATAAAAGCTACATTTGGTGGCACTAATTAAGCGTTTGATGTGGGATTTGGTTGTTTTTGGTTAGAAAAGCCCCTAGCTCAACTAATTAATTGATCAAAATAAACGCTTGACCCTCTCGTTGCGTCAGGCCGTATGTTCTATTTCAGTAAGGTCAATAAAGCCTCAAGTAAACGAAAGGTGGTTCCTGTGGCATATACTGTCAAAGAGTTAGCCCAAATTTCTGGTGTCAGCGTGCGCACGCTACATTTTTATGATGAAATAGGGCTGCTTAAGCCAGCTTGGTGTGGTGATAATGGCTATCGCTATTACGAGGAAGAACAGCTTCTTTTGCTGCAGCAAATTCTGTTTTACCGTGAGCTTGGCTTTGAGCTGAAACAGATTCAAGATCTTTTACGACAAAGTGATTTTGATAAAGTGGAGGCCCTTAAGTCGCATAAAAAGCTATTGCTACAGAACAAAAAACGCATGCTTGAGTTGCTTCAGACCGTTGATAAAACCATTGATAAACTAACACGAAGGGTAACTATGCAAGATAAAGAATTGTTTGCTGGATTTGATAATAAACAACAGAAACATTACGATCAGCACGTTATTGATCGTTATGGAAGCGATGCAAAACAGGCTATTGCACAGCGAAATACCACCATGAGCAAGTTAACGCCTGCAGAGCTTGCGCAATACAACAAAGCATATGATGATCTGATGCAGGAAATTATGCAGGTTTTTAAGAAAGGCCTAGCTACTTCTTCACCAGCGGTGCAGGAGTTGGTGCGTAAGCACTATGAATGGGAAAAACTTTTCTGGCTGCCAGATTGTGATTCGTATAAAGCGCAAGCAAAAATGACTGTAGAGTATCCTTATTTGCGGGAATATTTTGAAAACTTGCAAGTAGGGTTGGCGCAGTTTTTGGCAGAAGCTATGGTGCTTTTTGCAGATCACGAATTGAAGTAGTGGATTGAGAGGGGTGTTTTGGACACCCCTTTGAAGCTATTTCCCAAATTTGCTGCTTCACCGAACTAATTTTGATTGCTATTATCCTCAAAAATTAGTTATTAGAAAGGGCCTACAATGCGTATCAGATGTTGTGACTGTGAGCGAATTATGTATTTAGGGGAATATTTGGCGTAAGTTGGAATGTATGTTCTTGACGGGGTGGCCGAGCTTGCCAAGACAGTAATTCTTAAAGCATTCGAATGTCATTTTCTAGCACAGACGCGGAGCTGGATGGATACCAATATGGCTGTTTATGCAAATGTTAAATTTAAAATAGAATGTCTTGATTGTAAGAAAACCGGGTGTTGGGAGCCATATCCGGAAGAGACAGAAAAAGAAAAACTGGACGTTAAAAAAATAAAAAATCAGGTAACATTGTAGGTTGATTTAGGGTAGGGGGGATTTGTGAAGACTTTCAAAGCTATTGCATTCATTATATTGGCTGTCAGCGGTATTACGCAAGCTGCGGTTGATCCTGTTGCTCAGTGTGCACAGATAGGAAATGCATTTAGTACGTTTGCGAAATTATTAGAGTTAACGCAGCGTGCTGAACAAAATCAAGTTGTAGAGCCGGCCATTGTTCAATGCGCTGGCTGCAAAGAGCCAGTAGTGCGTTTTGGAGAACTTCCTGTGCTACTGCTGTGTAAGGCTTATGCTGTGATTGAAAAAGCTGATAATGGTTTGAATGCGTTGATAACAATGCAGCCATTGCTTGAGCGGTATGTAGCGCTTGCAGAAACAGGAACAAACCAAGAAAAGCAAGTTTTTGCGCTTGATGTTTGCAGGGAAATGGCCTATGTGTGTGATAGGTGTCAGAGTAGTTTATTAGAGCCTATTCCAGCTTAGTGCTGCTTCCTTGGCGCCTATACTGGTGCCTATATTTTTTACCCGAAAAGTCTTCCATCAACAAAGGGTTTTATCGAGTTTAACAGCAATTTATTGATTTTTAACTCATTCAACTTGCGTGAGTCTAGCACTATTTTCCATGACCATATTTTTTTCTCCATTCATCTGTGTGGAAAAAAACGAGCCATCCTGCTTCTGCTTCTGCATAGGCTGCAGGGTGTTCATGTAACAATTGTTTAAGAAATGCAAGTTTTTCTTCCAGTGAAAAGGGGGGCAAGTAACGTCCGCCTCTGCCGTCTGGTCCTTCAGGGTTTTGCCACTCCAAATTATAAATATTGCAATAAGTATCCAGAGAAATATCTAGATAGCGCATAAGCGTAAGGGGGGTAAGTTCCACATTGTTTGTAATCAAGCTTCTAAAGGAAGTTTTTCTTAAAAAGTCTTCAGAAAAAGTTGCTTCGATAATTTCTTCAGATAATGCAAATGAGTGGCAGCTAGAAACAGGTTTGACCACAATGGCTGGACAGGCTGGCTTGATTGTAATCTTTTTTTTAGCAGTGCGCGCTTGTTTGGCGTGTTCTGCATATTGTGCAGCAAGCGTTCTATTTTGGCTGCAATCAACTTCTTCGTTGAGATAGCCTGCCGCCCAAACGGTTGCTGGGCTAAGGACATATTTTGAGACTAGTGATGTTAGTCGTTTTCCACTAGCTGCAAGTGACATAGCGCTGCATAAGGCAAACACTACCATGAGTTGGAAAAATGGCATAAGATTCCCCCACCTGTAAAAATACCCTAATGACGTTCCCCAGGATTATTCTACCGCATTCAGAACAGTGTTTGCATTAGATACATATTTAATCTTCGGGAAATAGATTTAAAAGCTCATAAATGTTTTTGAAAGCAGTCAGTTGACAGATGGTTTTGACCTGTTGCTGTTGCGAAACAAAAACGCGGTCCAGTCCAAATTTTTCTACTTCTTTTATGCACATGCCAATATGGTTAATAGCTTTTAATTGGCCGGTAAGGCTGAGCTCGCCAATAGCTACCGACCGAGCGGGGAGTGATTTCTGGAAATAGCTTGAAAGCAGTGCAATCGCAATTCCTAAGTCGGCAGAAGATTCTTTAATTTTGAAACCACCACTAACTTTGAAAAATATATCATGGGCGCTGAAGCGGATGTGTAGATATTTTTCTAAAATGGCGGCAATAAGCACAATGCGCTTAGGGTCTATGCCAGTAACCACGCGCTGAGGCATGCCAAATTTTGATTCAACAACCAAGGCTTGGACTTCCAGCAGCAACGGTCGGGTGCCTTCTAAACTACATACTAGTGCAGAGCCAGCTGCGCTTGAAACCTCGCTGAGCAGTTGTTGGTTGATATTCGTAATTTCAACTAGCCCTTCTTCCTGCATTTGAAAAAAGCCAACCTCGTTGATTGCTCCAAAGCGATTTTTGACAGAACGTAAAATACGAGTATGCCAGCGATCTTCGGCTTGCAAATAAAATGCAGCGTCCACCATGTGCTCAAGCACCTTCGGGCCAGCCATTTCGCCCTCTTTGGTAATATGACCGGTAATAAGGACGGCAATATTATTTTCTTTGGCAAAGCGCATCAGGTGAAATGCGGCTTCTCTAAGTTGGGCAATAGTGCCAGGGATAGCGCTTGATTGTAGTGATAAATGACAATTTTGGATAGAGTCAAGGATAAGCATGGCTGGTTTTGCATGCGCTGCTGTAGCCAGAATAGTTTCCAGATTTGCTTCGTCAGAAAAACGTAGTCGACTACTAGCAACGCCAAGCCGCCGGGCACGTCCTTTGACCTGTTCTAACGACTCTTCAGAGGAAAAATAGAGTACATCAACATGCTTAGCGATAGTATTTGCAACTTGTAGTAAAAGTGTTGATTTACCAATGCCGGGGTCTCCGGTCAAAATAATAAATGAGCCAGGGAGTATTCCTCCACCAAGCACCCGATCCCACTCTTTGATGGCAGAAAGCATGCGTTCTTGCTTGGTAGTTTGAATTTCTTCAAGCGTCATCAATCGTGCAACGCTACCTCGTGCTACGCTCACTTTGCCAGTGGTGATGGCAGGGGAGGGGCTGTAATCAGAAAAGCTATTCCATTCTTGGCACCCAGGACAGCAGCCAGCCCATTTCGCGCTTTGGTAAGAGCAATTAGTACACGAAAATGCTATTTTGGATTTTGACATGCGGCCCTTCCCCGCTCTCTCACCCTTACTCGCGATTTATTGTTTGATAAGCTGAGGAGGAGCGGGCTCACTTTACAATAATTGTTGTTCGGTTGATGGCGTAGGTGTAGGAATACGCGCGTGAGCAGATTCAACACCTGGTTTGCGAATTTTAAAACAGGTGCGACAACGTGCTTCATATAGTTCCGATGCTCCAACAAGAACGATTGGATCGTCATAAGCAGCAGGTTGTCCATTTACTAATCGCTGCGTATGATGAGCTTCGTTGCCACAGATGACACAAATTGCTTTGAGCTTATTAACATCATCAGCAATAGTTAGTAAGTGCGGCAGTATACCAAAGGGTTCTCCACGAAAATCAAGATCTAAGCCCGCAACAATAACGCGCTTTCCTTGTTCAACAAGGTGTTCAATAGTCCGAATCATATGTGCACCAAAAAAGTGAATTTCATCGATGCCAATGATATCGCTTGTCTGAGCGAGGTCGAGAATCTTATCCCCGCCTGATGCCGTATCATTAATGATGAATGCAAACCGCTCTTTTCCTTCGTGCGAGACAATACAGGTAGGTGCTTTGTTGTACCGTAAATCGATGTGATGTTTAATAGTTAATACACGTTGCTTGGCATATTCTGCACGGCGTAATCGGCGCATCAGTTCTTCAGTTTTACCTGAGAACATAGAGCCACAAATAACTTCAAGACGACCCTTCATGCGCGTTCCTTTGGGCAATAAAAAACTGCTGTTTATGTTTGCCGCAAGTATAGCAAGCTTTTACGTGCGGCCAAACAAAAACATTTCATTAGCCAGCGCGGAACCAGCTTAAGGGGTTTTTAAAATAGGCAGTCCATGACTGGTCTTGTGGGGTTGTTGGAGGAGCTGAAGCCCTACCAGTGCTTATTGATTCTTGTTGAGGCGTATTATCATGAGCAGCTGCAGGAGTTGCGGGTAATGCATGAGCCGGTTCTGCTGGGGTGCTTTGTGCAAATAGTGGTGAAGATGCTACAGGAGGTGGGGTGGCAATCGCGACTGTAGAAAATTGCGATTTGGATGGTGTTACTACTGCTGGTGCCGGAGCTGGTGCGGCTACATGTTTTACAGAAGATGATTTATTGTCAGTGGTTGATGGTTTTGTGGTAGTTGATGGTTGTGTTTTAGATCGTGTTACTCGAGCAGTTGGCACCGGTGCTGGGGCTTCTGGATTATGTGTGTGATCTGTTTGTGCGGTGCTTTTTCTACCTCTCCTGGTGCCGCCTCTTCCTGCTGGTTGAGCCGGTGACTGCAAAATTGGAGAAGCTGCTGGGAGTTCTTCTGTAGGGGTTATAGTTGAAGCCTTTGTTTTTGCTGGCTTCGTAGCAAGAGGCGTTATGTCGGGATCTGGTACTATGACCGGAACAATAACAGGTGCCGGCGCTGGGGCTGGGGCATTTGTTACAGGTGGCATTCTTACTGACACTGCTTGTGTCGCTGGCGCTGGGACATTAGCAGTGACCCTTGCATCAAGGGTCATGTCTTCAGCGATCGCTACTTCTGCCGCAGGCGCAGGTTCTCCTGCGAATGCTTTATAGATTCTTTTTCCGATTTCTACCGGAACAGTTACAGGAGCCATGATTACTCCTGCTCCTGCTCCTGTAACTAAGTCACTAGCTGCATTTCGTGTTGATTGCCTTAGTTGCTCTTGTGCACCAGTAATAGCCGGTACTAATTTGTTTACGCTATCAAGGACCGGCTGGGCCTCTTTGACAAGTGCTTTTCCTAATCCAGCAGCGTTGTTTTCTACACCACCAATAAAATCTTCGCCTAAGCGTTCAAGGATAGTCGTTTGTTCTGGGGTGCGAGTAGGGATGCTGGCGCGCAATATAGGATGTGTAAGTTCTTTTTGTAGAACTCCTACCAATTCGCCACCAATTTGACCACCAAGCTCTTTTGCTGCTGTAGTTTCATCAGCATTTGGTCGAGGAAGATCAGCCTTAGTCTTAGGCTTAGTAAGCTCTTTTTGTATGCCATCGCCCAGGCCACTGCCGAGGGTATCGCCGAGCTGTTTACCCAGTGTTGTTTCGCCAGCTTTAAGTCCTGCTCTACTATCAGGAATAGGCGTTGTGAGCTCCTTGCTGAGTCCTGTTGCGACACCACCACCAAGCCCTGCGCCAAGAATACTTGCGCGGGTTGCCATGCCATCTGGGCTTTGAGGGGCAGGAGCCGGTAGGGGGACGCGTTCATTATTTATGGTATCAATGGCGTTTGGTAATGCTTTGTTCAGTGCTTCAGTAACAGCAGCAACCACTGCTGCTTGTAGACTATCAGCATTTTCTCGCATTACTTTATTAACTGCTTCAGAGGCTCCAGCTCCAACAACAGTACCAAGGTTTTGCCCACGAGTGGCCATGCCATCTGGCACTGCTGGTGTCACCGGTACTGGTACACGTTCAGTAGTAACACGATCAAATGCTGCGGTCATTGATTCGGCTACTGTTTGTTTGACTGCTTCTTGCAGCGCCTGTTTATTTGCTTGGAACTCTTTAGTTACCTCTTTAACTACGCCTGCACCTGCTTCGGCTGCTGTTTGCTTGAATGCTTCTTGTACCGCTTCTTTATTTGCTTGTATTTCTTCGGTAAACCCTTGGGCAACCCCTTTGCCTGCTTCTTTAGCCGCTTTTCCGATTCCTTCCCCGAGGCTGGCGATACCGTCATTGAGCTTTTTTTTAATTGGTTGGACCACGTACTTATTAAGGGGCTCGCGCAGCCAATAAACAATAACGCATATAGCGCCAACAATAAGCGCTTTAATCATGATTTCTTTGAGCCGGTTTGGTTGAATAATTGGTTGGCGGGTTTCATAGACAGCAAGCAGTGTAATGAAGTCTTTAATGATGAGGTCATCAATTTTTTGCTCACCAAGTTCACGATTGACCGCTAAATATTCATGCTTGAGCTTGTTCATATGCCAAATCATAGTCTCTTTGCGACTATTGAAGTTCGGGTCCCCATCATTTACCATTGCAAGAACAATATATGTTTTGCTGACTAAAGTTCTAAAGGGAGCTACTGCCCCGGTGGGGGTTGCAATTTTAAAACTATATAAACTGTCTAGGCAATCAATCATGCGGACAGATTGTTCATGGCGTAGATCATTTTCTGCCAGTAGCCGATGCATTTTAAAAACAAAAAACTTATTAAATCGTTGCAGTAATAGTTTTGCGCTAGCATCATTTTTTGTGCAGAGTAGATCAATAAGATCAAGGAGCATTTTTGCTTGGGTTTGGATATTGGTGTCTTTGCCGCTCCATCCTGAATTGTTTAAATTAATATCACCAAGCACAAAAGGAATATCAAAATAGCGATTAGCCATCAATTGATAGCAGTATTCTTTTGCGCGTTCTTCAGCTGTCTCTAGAGCCATAGAAAGTGGTTTGCTAAAATCAGCCCTATTCGTAAGATCGTTGGTACGGCTGTAGGTAAGTGTATTATTAAAAGATAAAGAAGCAATAACTACAAAATACAGGATGCTTGATATAAAACTCATAGCAAAACCTCTCTAAGCATGATGATGGTACGTTAATCCCTAGCGATAATCTAGGGGCTTTGAAGTTAAGCTAACACTTTCCTATTGTCAATATTGCCTCTCTAATCGTGTTATTGCTGCATTTACGCACAGTCTTTATTTCAGTTTGAGACTAATTGTTGCGGCAGTGAAGTTCAGCTTTTGCCAAATCGGCAGGTGTGTCGATGCCAAAAACTTCATACTGTGTTTCATGAACGGTTATAGAAATGCCATAATCAAGCAGCTTGAGCATTTCAAGTTTTTCTAGATCCTCAAGTTTGCATTTTCCTAAGGTAGCCATTTTTTGGAGTGATTCTTTGGTGAAAGCGTAGAGGCCTACGTGTTTATAATAAATTGATTGCAAGACAAGTTCTTCTAGATTGCTGTTGTCGCGGACGCAGGGGATGGGGGAGCGGGAAAAATACAGCGCTTGGCCTTGTTGATTAGTAATCACTTTTGCGCAGGTGTGAGAGGTAATATCAGCTTTGTCGGTGATACGTTTTTTTAGTGTCCATACACTTTGGGCAGGATTATCGATACTTTGCAGTAATTCCTGAATCATAGAAGGCTGAATAAATGGCTCATCTCCTTGCCAGTTAACTACTATATCGGCATCAATTTTTTTGTTTGTTATAAGCTCTACCAAACGTTCAGTTCCTGACTGGCACGTTACTGCTGTAAGTACGGCTTTCCCTCCAAAGCTTTCAATGCAATCAATAAGTCGCTGGTCATCAACAGCAAATAGAACATCATCAAAGAGTGATACCTTAGTTGCTGCATTCCACACCCAGAAAAGAAGAGGCTTGCCTGCAAGGGTTGCAAGCATTTTTTCAGGAAAACGAAATGATGCTAAGCGCGCTGGAATAACGCAAACAATTCTTTTATGCTTAAACATACAAAGGCTCTTTCTAGAACAATATTTTGTGTGCAAAAATAATTTAGCTAATCTTTGATTTAGTGATATGATGCGCAGTCTACTACAATTTTTTATTTTTTTATAAGGGTTTGGGCGATGATAGGACAGCATTTATTGGTAAAAAAATCAGGACCGTTGCATGGCACAGCACATTTATATGGTGCGAAAAATGCTATTTTGGTGATTATGACCGCGTTAATTTTAACGGAGGGAAAGTCAATTCTTGATAATGTGCCAAATAATGCTGATGTCCGTTTGATGATTATATTACTTGAGCAGTTAGGGGCTGCCGTTTCTTTTGATACTAAAGCAAAATGCCTGACAGTAGACACTACTCATATTAATAAATCAGAAGTTCATCCTGAAATTATGAACAAAATTCGAGCTTCAATTTTGGTTATGGGGCCTCTTCTTGCTCGCTTTGGCACAGCTAGCGTTGCTATGCCTGGAGGTGATTTAATTGGTATGAGGCCAATTAATTATCATCTGGAAGGATTTAAAAAGCTTGGTGTGGAGGTACAGCTCCAGCCTCCTTTTGTTTCGGCTCGCGTAATCGCTCGTGCATTACCTTCTCATACTCGTATTGTGCTTGATTACCCAAGTGTAGGAGCAACGGAAAATATTATGATGCTTGCAGTATTAAGCAATACAGAGACTACTATTGTCAATGCGGCTCTTGAGCCAGAAGTTTATGATTTGATCGATGTACTCAAGAAAATGGGTGCTAATATTAGTATCGCCCCAGCAATGATTATTATTAGGGGGGTGTCGAAATTACTGCCGATAGTACATTCCATTATTCCTGATAGATTGGAGGCAGGGACCTTGCTCTTAGCCGCTGCTATTACAGGTGGTTCAATTACTATCCCTAATGCACGTGCTGATCATCTAGATATTTTTATAGAAAAGTTGCGTGCTATGGGGCATTGTGTAACTACTGGCTTTGAATCTCCTACATTTTCACCAGTTGGTATTAGCTTACAAGCAACTAAAACGCCAGTTGCTATTTCAATTAAAACAGCACCATACCCAGGCTTCCCTACTGATTTGCAACCATTGATTATGGCTGCTCTTTGTACTGCCCAAGGTATTAGTACGGTAGAAGAGACAGTTTATGAAAATAGAATGATGCATGCTAAAGAATTAAGCAAAATGGGTGCTCAGATTACTGTTGAAGGAGCGACCGCAACTATTCGTGGGGTGGATACATTGTATGGGAGTAATGTCATTGCAGCAGATTTGCGCGCTTCCTGCACCTTAGTTCTGGCGGGATTTCTTGCTGAGGGAGAGACAAAAATTTCTGGTGTTAATCATTGGCTGCGCGGATATGATGGACTTGATGAAAAATTGAATAATATGGGTGCTTCTATTATGTTAGCTGATGATTCATTTATCGGCCAGGACGACCAGAAACACACTCAGATATCTCTTTAGTTATAAGAGCTTGACGCATTTTATTGAATTGCATGATGAGCGGTTCGAGGTATTTTTCAGCATTATTAGTTGAATTATCCATAGCCAAAAAGCGAGCCGCCTGTTCTGCCCGCATGGCGCCAAATAGAATTTGCATTATAGTGCTATGTAAATAGCGCATAGCAAGGCGATCAAGCACCATTTCTTTTTCTTGTTCCCAAATGAGCTCGGGTTCAGTATCAGGATCAAAGGTATTATCGAAGTCGTTTTTGAGCATAGTTACGGATAAAGGGAGCACGGTTTTTTTGATGGGGCGCTGACTAAAGAATGATCGTGCTTCATTAGAAAAAAATGATACAGAAGTATAGCGGGCATCACTAAATAAAATTTTAGCAATTAGTTCTTCGGTAAGCGCAAATAAATTACTAGAGTTTACTTCTTGATACACCGAGACAATAGAGGTTAATTTGCGTCCTTTAATGTAGGTAATTGCTTTGCTACCTATAGCTATAAAAGAGGGTTTTTGGTGCGGTTCCAAGAAAAGTGACTGCTCAAAATATTTAAATAAATTGCTATTTAAGCTACCGCAGAGACCTTTTGAGGTTGAAACAATTACAAATAATGGACGCTGATCAAGTAAGTCATGTGGTAAAAAAGTTTCGTTAGCCCAGTCTTTGGCGTAGAGCAGTAAATGCCCAAAAAGGGTGCTTAAGTGAGTGCTATACAAATTCAGTGGCTGATAATTTTTTTCGAGTTTATTGTAAAAAGACATGGAAATGAGCCGTACAGCATGTGTAATCTTTTTGGTAGTCTGGATAGATTTTATTTTTTGGCGCAAATGAGCAAGTTGCGACACGATGCTCCTTTAGAATGCTAGGTGTTGCTAGTACAGCTTCTTATTAGTCATACTGGTAAAGTAATAGAAACGCAGCGTTTTTACAACCTTAAAGAGTATTTTATGATAATTCTTATTGATGGATACAATCTTCTCAATCATATTTTCCCAGGGAAGAAAAACGCCCTCGATAAGCATAGACAGGTGCTCATAAAGCAGTTGGGAATTTACAAACGTCACAAAACAGAAATTAAAGAGATGATGCTTGTTTTTGATGGGGGTAGTAGTACGCATGCTCACCGAATAGTAAAAGAGGGGGTAGTGATTATTGAGGCAGGGATTAAAAGCAGCGCGGATGATTGGATTATACAATTTGCTGAGCGCAATAAAGGAAAAGAAATATTGCTTATAACGTTGGATCGACGGCTGCGGGAAGCTGTTGAACCATTCGGTGCAGACTGGCTCAGTGTGTTTGACTTTTATAATCTTATGCAGTCAGTAATTATAAATGCGATGGGCGAGCGTGTTGCTTCTTCCGTAGCAGGGGATATAACAGTGTATCAGCGTGAAGCAGATGATGAGGATGAGGTTCTTATTAATAAGCAAACTCTGAATTTGCTTATGGAGCAAGCAAGCGTTACGATACGTGATAAAATAGAAGATAAAAACAGTGCTTCTCGTAGAGGCAAGAGCTATACCCCTTCAAAGATGGAAAAACAGATTGCTGCAAAAATTAAAAAACTAGGATAATTAGGAATGCATTTATCATACAGTATTAATCAGTTATCAGCTGTGGTGCGAGATAAGGTGCTGCCTTTGTTGGATGCCTATAGTGTTATAACGCTAACAGGCTCTGTCGGTGCTGGTAAAACGACTCTGGTTAAAGAACTTTTGTCTCAAGCAGGGGTAGTAGGACTTGTAACAAGCCCTACCTTTTCCTATGTAAATAGCTATCAAATACCCTCTGGTAAGCGCATTCATCATTTTGATTTGTACAGAATTGATTCAATCGAAAGTTTTTTAATGAATGGGTTTGATGAATATCTACAGGACGAAACAAGTCTGTGCATTATTGAATGGCCAGAAGTAATTGCGTCACTGGTGACTGGCGAGGGACTTAAAAGCAGGACATGCCACATAAGGTTGCAGCACGATGCAAGTGATTATATTGTGCGCCACCTTTATATAACTATTTAATACGAATTGAATGAAAATGATAAAAGCTACCACAGCTAGCAGCATTTTTTTGCCTCTGTAGCTACTTTTTTTAAAAAAAATGCATTTTATTTATCTTTTCTGTTAAAAACCATTGAAATCTTTGTTAAAAGATCTATCCTTATCTGTACTTGCAATTATTCAAGGAATTAAGTGCGGGGAGATTCCCGAGCGGTCAAAGGGGACGGACTGTAAATCCGTTGGCTCAGCCTTCACAGGTTCGAATCCTGTTCTCCCCACCAGCTTTTGCAGATACTCCTAGCGAGAATGCCGTAAGGCGTAAAGCAAAAGTTGTTCGCTGTGGCTATAAAAGGGTAGTTCCTTTTT
The DNA here is from genome assembly GCA_903825355.1 of uncultured bacterium. Taxonomy (GTDB): domain Bacteria; phylum Babelota; class Babeliae; order Babelales; family RVW-14; genus CAIKAH01. The sequence goes on from CAIKAH010000021.1 coordinate 53,243, forward strand.
GTTTAAAAGCTAATGAATAAGAAGCGAGGAGGCAATCAGCTCTCTGGTAGCGTTAAGCTTAGGAAAGTGTGTAGCCGTAGACATGCACGACTTTTAGCGGGAATAGCTCAATTGGTAGAGCGTCAGCCTTCCAAGCTGAAGGTTGCGGGTTCGAGACCCGTTTCCCGCTCCATTGGATGCTGGCATAGCTCAGTTGGTAGAGCAGCTGATTTGTAATCAGCAGGTCGCGGGTTCAAGTCCTGTTGCCAGCTCCATTAAAATCTTCTATACTAGGCTCGCATAGCATTAGTATAGAGCCTGCTTTTTGGGATAAACCTAATCTCAAATATCTTAGCAGTCATGCTTTTGTGCAATTTACGACTCATACTTTATTGAACTTAAAAATTGAAAAGTAGGCGCCCACGTAGCTCAGTCGGTAGAGCACCACCTTGGTAAGGTGGAGGTCACCGGTTCAAACCCGGTCGCGGGCTCCATAAAAGCGAATGTTGCGAAAGTTACACAATGGCAAAAAACAGAATTATAGTTCATCTCGAGTGCGAAGGTTGCGGGCTTAGGAACTACAGTAAGCGTGTTTCTAAGAAGCGTGATTTTGGCAAGCTAAACTTAAGCAAGTATTGCGCGAAATGCCGTAAGCACTCAGCACATAAAGAAACTAAATAATAAATAAGTGGGTCAGTAGCTCGAACTGGTAGAGCGGCGGACTCCAAATCCGCGGGTTGGGGGTTCGAATCCCTCCTGGCCTGCCACTTTTTATTATTTGTTCGTGGGGATGTTCGTAATGAATAAATTAGTTTCCTTTTTCGTCGAAGTAAAAACAGAGCTTACCAAGGTTAGTTGGCCAAGTCGTGAAGAGCTAGTTGGTTCAACAGTGATAGTTTGTATCTTGGTGGCAGTTTTTGCGGTAATTTTGAGCGGCATGGATGCCGGATTCAGTGCTTTTATAAAGAGCCTGGGTCAGTAAATTGATCTTAAAATAGATAATGTGGTTGCACAATGAAACGTTGGTACGTGTTACAAGTTTATACAGGTTTTGAAGATATCGTTAAGACCGATATTGAAAAACGGGCACAAGAAGAAAACTTACAAGATTTACTTGGGCAAGTGTTGATTCCAGCGGGTGAAATGACCTCCCTTTTTTCTGTTGAAAGCAAAAATAAAAAAGAGAAGATTTTCCCTGGGTATTTGCTTGTGCAGATGGATATGAGTGGTGACATGTATCGCATGGTTGCTTCTACACCGCGCGTAACACGTTTTCTTGGCGGCGAAAATCCTGTACCGCTTTCTGAAAAAGAAGTTGACCGTATCTTTGCTCAGATATCTGGCAAGTTGGTTGTTCCACATGAAAAAACAGCCTTTGTTCTTGGTAGCGAAGTTCACATTGCTAGCGGACCATTCTCCGGGTTTGTTGGTGTTATTGATAAAGTTGATGATGAGCGAGAAAAAGTTACTGTTATGGTAAGTATTTTTGGTCGGCATACACCGGTTGAATTGGGTTTTGATCAAGTTAAAAAGTAATTGTTAATGTCTTAAAGGTAGGCAGACCATGTCAAAGAAAATAAAAGCAAAAGTTAAACTTCAGTTACAAGGCAGTGCAGCTAATCCAGCCCCACCAGTTGGTTCTATGCTTGGTCAACATCAAGTAAATTTGATGGATTTTTGCAAGAAATTTAATGCTGCAACAGCTAGTCGTAAGGGCGAAACGGTGCCAGTTTTGGTAACTGTTTATTCGGATAAATCATTTGATTTTGTCCTTAAAACGCCTCCAGTGTCTGAGCTAATCCGGAAAAAAGCTAATGTTCAAAAGGGTTCAAAAACCCCAGGCAAAGTCTCTGCCGGTAATGTTTCATGGAAGGTTATCGAAGAGATTGCAAAAATCAAGATGCCTGATTTGAATGCAATCGATCTTGACGGAGCTAAAAAAATTGTCGCAGGAAGTGCTCGTAGCATGGGCCTGTCCGTTATTGATTAATGTTTCTACTACCACGTTGAACTGGAAGTGCTATGAGTAAGCAAGGTAAAAAATATACAAAAATTAGAGAAAAATTGGCAACTGCCAATATCACTAACTGGAAAAGCGCTCTTGAATTTGTGTGCAAAAACAAGCCGGCGAAGTTTGATGAATCTGTTGATGTTGACGTAGTGCTTGGCATTGACGCAGCAAAGGGTGAGCAAACTGTTCGTGGCTCTGTTCTGCTGCCACATGGGACTGGTAAAAAAATGCGTGTTGTTGTATTTGCCAAAGGCGAGTACGAGGAACAAGCTAAAAAAGCTGGTGCTGATCATGTTGGGGTTGAAGAGCTTATTGAAAAGATTGAAGGCGGTTGGGCTGATTTTGATGCTGCGGTTGCTACCCCAGACTTGATGGGTGCTGTAGGCCGTGTTGCTAAATTTCTTGGGCCTCGTGGTCTTTTGCCAAATAAAAAAGTTGGCACCGTTACTTTTGATGTAGCAGGCATTGTTTCTGATCTTAAAAAAGGTCGAGTTTCATTTAGAAACGATAAGACAGGTGTTTTGCATGCACCATTTGGTAAGGTTTCTTTTGGTTCAGATAAATTGATTGAAAATTTGTCTTCTCTTGTAAAAGCAGTTAAATCAAGTAAGCCAGCTACGTCTAAGGGCAAGTTTATTAGAAAGATAACCATTTCGTCCACAATGGGTGTTGGTGTTTCTATCAATCCTGATGAAGTTGTAGCAGAATAGTCGGGACGGGATTTTATAATGAATAAACAAACAAAAATTGCACTTGTAGCTGATTTAAAAGGTTTAATGAGTACGGCTCAAGCTACTTTTTTGATCAACTATAAAGGTCTTGATGTAGCAGCATTACAAGGCTTGCGCAAGGAAGTGCGCAACGGTGGCGGTTCGATTAAAGTCACCAAGGCTTCATTAATGCGTATAGCTGCTCAAGATATTCCTGGCTCAGATAGTTTTGCAGAAAACTTTAAAGAACAGGTCGGGCTTGTTTTCGCTAATAATGACGTGTCAGCTGTTGCAAAACAGTTGGTTAATTTTTCTAAGACTCATGCAACACTTAAAGTGGTTGCTGGTTTTTATGAAGCACGCTTATTGAGTTCAGCAGAATTACAGTTTCTTGCTACGTTGCCTACCAAGGATGTTCTTGTTGGTCAACTTGCAGCTACACTTCAAGCGCCAATTAGTGGTTTTGCGCGTGTGCTTCATGCGCATATTGCAAAACTTGCTTACGTGCTTAAAGCTGTGGAAGAAAAACAGCAAAACTCGTAGTAAAGTAGCATATTTTATGATACAGTGTGCGTGGTCTTTCCAAAAAAGTTTGGGATTTGATGCAGAGATTGCGTGCATTATTTAGTTAAACGGTATATAGCGGTTGTAGGTTTTTAAGGAGTCTGTCCTATGTCATCAAGAATTGAAATACTTGACGCAATTAAGAAAATGAATGTAATGGAGCTTGCTGAGCTTATTAAAGATATCGAAACAGAATTCGGTGTCTCAGCGGCTGCTCCTGTTGCTGCTGTAGCAGCTATGCCTGCTGCTGGTGCAGCGGCACCTGCTGAAGAAAAGCTTGAGTATAAAGTTACACTCAAAGACGCTGGTGCGAACAAGATTAACGTTATCAAGGCTCTTCGTTCAGTAACTACTCTTTCTCTTGGCGATGCTAAAAATGGTGCAGAAAATGTTCCATTTGTTATTGCAGAAGCAGCATCTAAGGATGACGCTCACAAGATTAAAAAGGCACTTGAAGAAGTCGGCGCAAAAGTTGAGCTTTCTTAATTTTGCATCTTTTTAAAATTAGTGACTGATGTCACAAATTTTTTACGGATACCGCTCTAATGGCTATTGGAGCGGTATCCATTTTGTTTCTTAAAAAATAAATATCAATGCGTTTTGGCTACAGGAGCGGTTGAATGTCTGGATTTGGTAGAGGTAAGGGTATCTTAAGGAAATCGTTTGGCAAAATTAAAGAGGTTGTTTCGCTACCTAATCTGATTGAAGTACAATCAAAGTCATTCAATGATTTTGTACAACTTGACTGTATTCCATCAGAGCGAAAACATATCGGACTTGAAAAAGTTTTGCGTGATACATTTCCCGTCGAGCAAAATGAGCGTATTTCGCTAGAATATGTAAGCTACGAACTAGGAGATTGGGCTTGTATCTGCGGTCAAGTCACCGGCATTATCAATCGTTATAAATGGACATGTACAGCATGTAAAAAGAGCGGTACTAATAAGCTAGCTGGAAGCAAGACTTGTCCATCATGTAAAAAAGATACTGCACAGTATGCTCATTGCAAAAAATGCTTCTCTCGTGTGTCGATCAAAGTTCCTGCTATTGTTGACGAGTGTCGTTATAGTGGTAAAACATTTTCTTTACCGCTTAAAGTAAAGATGCAGTTGATTAGTTGGGATATAGATCAAAACACCAATCAAAAAATTATTCGTGATATTAAAGAGCAAGATGTGTTTTTCTGCGATCTTCCAGTGATGGTAGATCTTTATGAAGATCATGATGGAGTGTATCATCTTGGCAGCCAAGGCACATTCCTTATTAATGGGGTTGATCGTGTAGTGGTAAGCCAGATCCACCGGGCTCCAGGCGTAATGTTTACCCTTAGTAAAAAATCTAAAGACTATCGTGGGCAGCCATATCATGTTGCTCGTCTTATTCCAAGTCGTGGATCATGGCTTGATTTCGAGTTTGACCATAATGATTTAGTTTATGTACGCATTGATAAAAAGAAAAAGATTTTAGCTACCACCTTCTTGCAGGCAATTGGTATTGAGAAGAATAAGATTCTTTCAACTTTCTATAACTTCGATACTATCGAAGTTAGAAATGGCAACTTTTATCGTAAGCTTGATAGTGCCCTTATAGGGCAACGTCTTGAGGCTGGAGCTTTACCAAAAGAATTTGAAGGTAAATTTGCAGTTGGACAGCGTCTCACTAAGACTCAGATTGAAAAGTTGCAAAAAGAAGGTCTTGACCGGTTGATAGTTCGTAAAAATAGTTTGATGAGCCGTATCATAGCGCAAGATGTTATTGCGCCTAAAACAGGCGAAGTTATTGCTGCTTTGGGTACCGAACTTACCGAAGAACTTATTGAGATCATCGCTTCGGTGGGTACTATTTCACTTAAAATTATCCAGTCTTCTGGTTATGTGATCCAGCCGACTTTAGCACTTACGTTTGCTCAAGACCAGACAAACTCTCCTGAAGAAGCGCTGAAGGAAGTCTATACAAAGCTGAAACCTGGAGACATTCCTTCAGTAAAAGTTATGGAAGAGTATGTTGCTAATTTATTCTACAATCCGCGCTTTTATGATTTAACCGTCGTGGGTCGTATTCGTACTAACCGTAAGCTTGGACTGGAGATTGATGAAAGCATTACTTGCTTAACAAAAGAAGATATTATTGCAACCTTCAAATACTTGATTGGGCTTAAAGAGCGCGGTGAAGGGGAGTTGGATGATATTGACCATTTAGGTAATCGCTGTGTTCGTCTCGTAGGCGAATTGTTACAAAGTCAACTATATATTGGGTTTGCGCGTATTGAGCGAATTGTTAAAGAACGGTTTAGGTTGCAAGAGAACTATGCATCATTAATGCCGTATGATTTCTTGAATGTAAAACCTTTGGCTGCAGTATTACGTGAGTTTTTTGGTACGGGGCAACTTTCCCAGTTTATGGACCAAACTAACCCTCTTGCCGAAATGGCACACAAGAGAAGACTATCTGCTCTTGGGCCCGGCGGTATTACACGTGAACGTGCCACGTTTGAAGTTCGTGACGTGCATACTTCTCACTACGGACGCATATGTCCAATTGAGACTCCGGAAGGTCAAAACATTGGATTGATTTCTTCGCTCTCAACCTATGCTCGAGCAAATGCTCTTGGATTTATTGAAACTCCGTATCGCCCAGTTAAAGATGGCGTGGTTGCTGATAGTGTTCAATATATGGATGCATTTCAAGAAATTGGTGAACGTATTGCTCAAGCAAGCATTAAGGTTTCTCCTACAAATAAAATTGAAAATGATCGTGTTCTTGTAAGAAAAGATGGTGATTATATTTTAGAATCGCCAGAAAACATTTCTTATGTAGATGCTTCACCAAAGCAAATTTTCTCTGTACCAACAGCACTAATTCCATTCCTAGAGCATGACGATGCAAACCGTGCGCTTATGGGATCTAACATGCAACGGCAAGCTGTTCCTCTTATCAATTGCCAAGCTCCACTTGTTGGTACTGGTATTGAATGTGAGCTAGGCTCTCTTGAAGGCGCTGTTGTTAATGCTCGTACGGAAGGGGTTGTTGAATACGTTTCTTCTGAAAAAATCATTGTACGCTTACACCCTGATGTAATAGGTGAAGCAGAATGGCTTTCCCGTCCGATTGACATTTATTATCTAAAGAAATTTGCTCGGTCCAGCCATAATACTTGGATTCACTTTAATCCTATCGTAGAAGTTGGCGATATTGTTAAAAAGGGTGACATTATCGCAACTGGTGCAGCAACGCAAAATGGTGAGCTAGCTCTTGGTAGTAACGTGTTAGTGGCATTCATGCCATGGCAAGGTTATAACTATGAAGACGCTATTGTTGTTAGTAAGCGTCTTGTCGGAGATGAAGTCTTTTCATCAGTGCACGTTGAAGAGTTTATTGTTGAGGCTCGTGAAACAAAGTTAGGTGCTGAAGAAATTACGCGTGATATTCCAAATGTGCCTGAGAAAGATCTGGCAGCTCTTGATGAGGATGGTATTGTTAAGATTGGTACTCGCATCAAGCCTGGTGATATTCTCGTTGGTAAAGTAACGCTCAAAGGAGATGTGCAAGTATCCCCTGAAGAAAAGTTGTTACGGGCTATTTTTGGTGAAAAGTCTCGTGAAGTACGTGATACTTCATTGCGAGTGCCGCCAGGAGTAGATGCTACCGTTGTTGATGTTAAAGTATTTTCTCGCAGCGGGATTCGCAAGGATAAACGCTATAAAGAGATTGTCGTAAAAGAAACGCAAAAAATAGAAGAAAATTTTGCTTATCATTTACATATTCTTGAAAAAGGCATCAAGGCTAATGTTGTTTCACTTCTTACTGGAAAAACTAGCAAATCTACTACAGTTAAAGAATTGCTAGTTAAAGGTGTTTTTACAGAGGAACGCTTAGAGTTGGTGGAACTTGATCGCTTATTGACTATTACTACTGGCGACAAAGAAGTTGATAACAAAATTAAGACTTATAGCGATATCTTAACCAATCAAATTCACGTATTGACTGCACTCAAAGAAGATCGTATTAATCAACTTCGTAAAGGTGATGATTTGCCTTCTGGTGTGATTAAGATGATTAAGGTATACGTTGCTACTAAGCGTCGTCTATCTGTCGGGGATAAGATGGCAGGCCGCCATGGAAACAAAGGTGTGGTTTCGCGTATTGTGAACGTAGAAGATATGCCATACATGGCTGATGGTACTTCAGTTGATATTGTTCTTAATCCGCTTGGTGTACCTGGTCGTATGAACGTAGGGCAGATTCTTGAAACAATGTTGGGAATGGCTGGCAAGGTAGCCGCAGATAAATTTGCTACACAATTAGCAGACATGTCCCATCAGGAAGTTAAGACAAAATTGTCTCACTATTACGGTACCGAAATTATTAATGACATTGAAAAACAGTATGGTAAAGAAGAGATACTTAATCTTGCTCGTAAAACAGTTGCTCAAGGAGTAGCATTTAAAACACCAGTATTTGATGGTGCTGATTATGAAAAAGAGATACAGCCTTTCCTTACTGAACAAGGTTTGCCTGCTAATGGAACATACCCATTATTTGATGGTCGTACTGGTGAGTTATTTGATCAACCAGTGACTGTTGGTTATATCTACATAATGAAGCTTAATCACTTGGCAGATGATAAACTCCATGCTCGTTCTGTTGGTCCCTACTCGCTTATTACGCAGCAACCGTTGGGTGGTAAAGCACAATTTGGTGGGCAACGTCTGGGAGAAATGGAAGTATGGGCCCTTTATGCATATGGCGCAGCACATACTTTACAAGAAATGCTTACTATTAAGTCAGATGATGTTAATGGGCGTATTAAGGCCTATGAGGCGATTGTACGTGGTGAAGAGGTGCCAGAAGCTGGTATTCCAGAGTCCTTCAACGTATTAGTAAAAGAGCTACAGAGCTTAGGGTTACAAGTGGATTTGTTCAAGACAAGTAAGGAGCACGTTGGTGAATAACAAGATGCTTGAAAGATTTCGTGAGTATATTAGCGGAACTCAGTTTAATGCGTTTCGTCTTGGTATTGCTTCACCGGATAAAATCCGCTCGTTGTCTTATGGCGAAGTAAAAAAAATAGAAACAATAAACTACCGCACCCTTAAGCCTGAGCGCGACGGTCTATTTTGCGCACGCATTTTTGGTCCTGTTAAAGACTGGGAATGTAACTGTGGCAAGTATAAGCGTATGAAGCATCGTGGTGTTACGTGTGAAAAATGCGGTGTTGAAGTAATTCAAGCGCGTGTTCGTCGTGAGCGCATGGGGCATATTAATTTGGTTTCTTCGGTGTGCCATATTTGGTTCCTGAAGGGAATTCCAAGTTATTTAAGCTTGATTATGAATATGACTGTACGTGATCTTGAGCGAGTGATTTACTTTGATAGTTATATTGTAATTCATCAAGGAAATTCTCCTTTTGCACAAAAGACTCTTATTTCGAGTCAAGAGTATGATAGCTACGTGCACGCTAATCCAGAAGATACTCTCTTTAAGGCTGGCATGGGCGCAGAAGCAATTCGCGTTTTATTAGGTTTAATAGATCTTGCCTTTGAAGTAAGAAAAATTGAAGAAGAATACACTCAAACAACATCGGTAGCTGTTAAGCATCGGATTGCTAAACGCTATAAAGTTCTTGCTGGCATGGCACAAGCTGGGATTCGTCCTGAATGGATTATTCTCGATGTATTGCCGGTGTTGCCGCCCGATCTGCGACCATTGGTACCGCTTGAAGGAGGGCGTTTTGCTAGTTCCGATCTTAATGATCTTTATCGTCGTGTGCTTAACCGAAACATCCGTCTTAAGCGGTTGATCGAACTTGAAGCCCCTGATGTCATCATTAAAAATGAAAAGCGCATGCTTCAAGAGTCTGTTGATGCATTAATTGATAATGGACGTCGTGGACAGCCAGTACGTGGGACTAACAAGCGTCCATTGAAATCATTGAGTGAAATGCTTCGTGGTAAGCAGGGTCGTTTTCGTCAAAACTTGCTTGGTAAGCGTGTTGACTACTCAGGTCGTTCAGTCATTGTAGTGGATCCAGAATTGAAAATGAATCAATGTGGATTACCTAAGATGATGGCCCTTGAATTGTTTAAGCCATATGTTTATGTAGAGCTGCAACAGCGTGAACTTGCGCCAAACCTTCGCGTAGCAAAACGCATGGTTGAGGATATGACCCCAGAAGTTTGGGAAGCTCTTGAAGAGGTAGTACGCGGGCGGCCGGTGCTATTGAACCGTGCACCTACTTTGCACCGCTTGAGTATTCAGGCGTTCTTTCCTCTGTTGGTAGAAGGTAAAGCTATTAAAATTCATCCTTTGGTTTGCTCTGCTTTTAACGCAGACTTTGATGGTGACCAAATGGCTGTGCACGTGTTGCTTAGTAAGACAGCACGTACCGAAGCTATACGTTTAATGCTTTCTACTCGGAATATTTTGACGCCAGCAAATGGTCGTCCTCTATCAGTGCCATCACAAGATATGGTACTAGGATTGTATTATTTGACTAAGGGGCGCAAAAATGTACAGGGCGAAGGATTAGTGTTTAGCAACATTGAAGAAGTAATGTATGCATATCAGCACAAGCAAGTTAATGCACAAGCCCCAATTAAACTTCGTTTAGCTGATGGAAAACTAGTAGATACCACTGTTGGTCGTGTCGTATTGTATGAATCACTTCCCTCTGGAAGCAATTTTAACTGGATTAATAAAGCAGTTAAGAAAAAAGATTTATCGAATATGGTTGGCAAGGTTTATAAAGCCTTTGGTGCTGACGCTACTGTAGATGCATTAGATAAAATCAAAAAGCTTGGTTTTTCTTATGCAACTACCGGTGGTATATCATTGTCGATGGATAATTTAGTTATTCCAGCAACTAAGCAAGAAGTTATTCGTAAAGCAACTGCAGAAGTAAATAAAGCTGAACAACTTTATTTAGATGGGGCCATTACCAATGGTGAACGTTATAGTAAAGTTATTCAAATTTGGTTTCGTGCAACTGAAGAACTTACCAACGACATGGTGCATCTGCTTGAAAATGATGATCGAAAAATTGCAGCAAACCAGAGCAAAGATAATGAGCCGTTTAATCCTGTCTTTATGATGTTGGATTCTGGGGCGCGTGGATCTCGTCAGCAAATTCGTCAGCTTGCTGCTATGAGAGGTCTGATGTCCAATCCATCAGGTGAGGTTATGGAAACGCCTGTTCTAGCAAACTTTAAAGAAGGGCTAAGTGTTTTTGAGTACTTTGTTTCTACGCACGGAGCTCGTAAGGGGCTTGCAGATACTGCATTGAAAACAGCAGACTCAGGATATTTAACTCGTCGCTTAGTTGACGTAGCACAGGATGTGGTAATTACTACTCTTAACTGTCAAACATTTGGTTCTGTCACGATTATGGACTTGAAAGAGTATGGAGAGATTATTCAGCCGTTAGCAGACCGTGTGTACGGACGCATTACAGCTGAGCCTATAGTTGATCCTGTTTCAGGGAAGGTAATAGCAGAGCGAGATGTTATTATTACTGATGTGCTTATTGACCAAATTCGTGATTCAGCAGTATCCGCTATTGCAGTACGCTCTGTGTTAACCTGTCAGGCTAAGCGTGGGGTATGTGCTCAATGCTATGGCATGGATTTATCTACCTTGTCATTGGTTGATATAGGAACAGCTGTTGGTGTTATTGCTGCACAATCTATTGGTGAACCTGGAACTCAGCTTACTATGAGAACCTTCCACGTAGGGGGTACTGCAAGTGGTTTGGGTGAAGCAAGTACGTTTAAATCACGGTTTAGTGGTAAGGTTTCTTTCCGTAATGTTCATACAGTCAAGAATCGTTTGGGTGAAACGGTTATTATGAATCGTAAATCTAAGATTGTGATTGTTGCAGATGATGGACGAGAACTCGAAGAATTTGCATTAGAATATGGCTCAACGATATTTGTTGAAAATGAAGCGCTTGTTACTGTAAATCAAAAAATAGCTGAGTGGGATGCTTTCAAAGTTATTATGACTGAAAAAGCTGGTACTGTTCAATATGTAGACTTGATTGAAAACGTAACCTATCAAGAGCAATTTGATGAAGGTTCTACGCAAGCAAATAAAGTTATTCTTGAGCGTCGTGATGAAAAGCGCCAGGCATATATTGTTGTTTCAAGTGGAACAGAGTCAGAAGATATTCGTTATTATGTTCCAACAGGCGCTATTTTGATTGTCGAAGATGGTCAAGCGGTACTGCCTGGCGATGTAATAGCGAAGCTTCCTCGTGACGAAAAGCGTACTAAAGATATTACCGGTGGCTTGCCACGTGTAGCAGAATTATTTGAAGCGCGTATTCCAAAAGATACCGCTATTCTTTCTGATGCTGACGGTGTTATTCGGTTTGGAGGGCTTCATCGTGGTCAACGTAGAATTACGGTAACAACTGATGAAGGTGAAGTATTTGAATATAGCGTGCCTCGTAGCAGACACTTAAATGTTGAAGACGGGGAGCGCGTAAAAGCAGGTGATGCACTTACTTCTGGTGTTCCAAACGTCCATGATATTTTACGAATTCTTGGTCCAGATGAAGTGCAAAAATACTTGGTTCGTGAAATTCAAGAAATTTACACGTTGCAAGGTGTTGATATCAATGACAAACATATCGAATTGATTGTTCGTCAAATGCTTCATAAAGTTCGTATTATTGATCCAGGGGAAACCAAGTTCGTAGCTGGTGATCGTGTGAACAGGTTCTTGTTTCAATCTGTCAACAAGCTTGTTGTACAGGAAGGGAAAAAACCTGCTACCGCAAAACCAATTTTGATGGGTATAACCAAGGCATCTTTGGGTACAGAGAGCTTCCTTTCAGCGGCATCTTTCCAAGAAACTACACGTGTTCTGACAGAAGCTTCATTAGTTGGTCAGATTGACTATCTCTATGGGTTGAAAGAAAACGTGGTAATTGGTAAACTAATTCCCGCTGGTACTGGTGTTGGTAGTTTTAAGACCAAGTATATTGGGGAAGAGATATCAGTATTAGAACAGCAGGCACGAGCAGAAGAACAACTTGAAATTGGATTAGACACGATTTCTTTAATAAAATAGTCACTAAAGGCGCGTAGCTCAGTTGGCAGAGCATCACTTTGACGTAGTGAGGGTCAGCGGTTCGAATCCGCTCGCGCCTACCATAAACCAAAACGTAAGGGATTTCATGATCCGTAATGATGTAAAACAAAAATTGATCAAAACATTTGGTAAGTCACCAAATGATGTTGGTTCTTGTGAAGTACAAATTGCTGTGCTCTCTGAGCGTATCAAGCAAATTTCTAACCATTTAAAAGCAGCTAAGAAAGATTTCTCTTCGCTGCGAGGGTTAATGATTTTGATTGGTAAACGCCGTGCTTTTTTCAAGTACCTGAAAAAAAATGATGAAGTTAGCTACAATAATGTGATGACACAACTCAAATCACACGAATTGATTTAATATGCAAAAAGTATTTCGTTTTGCGGACCAGGGCATCGAGGTAGAAATTGGCCGGTATGCACGCCAGGCTGATGGTGCAGTATGGATAAAAGCTGGTGATAATATTGTATTGTGTAGCGCTGTAGCAACGAAAGAAGTAAAGGCTATTCAAGGATTTTTTCCGCTTACTGTTGAATACCGCGAGCGTACTTCTGCTGCTGGTAGAATACCGGGTGGTTATTTTAAACGGGAAGGCAAACTCAGTGATTTTGAAGTATTGACTTCTCGAGTAATTGACCGTCCTATCAGACCTCTGTTTCCTTCGACGTATTTTAACGAAGTACAAGTTCTTGCAACAGTCTATTCTGCGGATGGTAAATTTCCAACCAGTGTTCTTGCTCTCCTCGGTTCTTCTCTTGCATTAACCATATCGCCCTTGCCATTTTTGGGTCCTGTTGGCGCAGTGCAAGCAGCGCGTGTGGATGGTGCTTGGAAATTTAATCCAACTTTTGAAGAAATTAGTGCGTCAGATGCTGATATTATGATTGCAGGTACTAAAAATGGTATTTGTATGGTGGAAGGCCATTGTAATAATATAAGCGAGCAAACATTAATTGATTTGTTGTTTAGTGCTCACGAAGAAGTGAAAAAACAAGTAGCTTGGCAAGAAGAAGTTGCTCGTGAGTTGGGGGTTGTTAAGGATAGCACTCCTGAATCGATTGACTGGGCCGCTTGGAAAGCAAATGTTAAAGCCGCGCTACCTACTGATTTTGCAGAAAAGATTTTTGCAGCAAGTAAATCAGAACGTGGTGATGGTTTTGATGCTATTAAAAAAGATGTAATGGCTAAATTTGAAACACAAATAGAGGCTGGCGAGATTAGTGGTCCTGTATTAGGTTTTATTTTTGAGTCTATTATTAAAGAAACATTACCAGACGTTCTTGCTGCTAAAAAAGTGCGTGTTGATGGACGAGGATTTAATGAAATTCGTCCAATTCAGGTTGATATCGCGCCTGTGCCGTGTTCACATGGTTCTGCTGTATTTCAACGTGGAGAAACGCAAGTATTAGCCAGTGTAACGCTTGGCACAGGACAAGATGCACAAAAAATAGATTCACTTATTGCAGGGCAGCAAGAGCGTGAGTTTATGTTGCACTACAACTTTCTTCCTTTTTCAACCGGTGAAGTAAAACCACTTCGCGGCGCAGGGCGTCGTGAAATTGGTCATGGTTATTTGGCCGAAAGTTCATTTATCAATGTACTACCCAAAAAAGATACTTTTCCATACGTAATTCGCTCTCTTTGTGATGTCCTTGAATCTAATGGTTCGTCATCAATGGCAAGTGTATGTGCTACAACGCTTGCTCTTATGGATGCTGGTGTGCCTATCACAGAAATGGTTGGTGGTATTGCTATGGGGCTGGTACGCGACTCTAAAGACAATTTACATATTTTGACCGATATTTTGGGTATGGAAGATGCATTTGGTCTTATGGATTTTAAAGTAGTTGGTTCTGAGCGTGGTATTGTTGCCTTTCAGCTTGATATAAAAGACAAAGTTGGCCTTTCTCGCGAACTGTTTGTTGAAGCATTGGAGCAGGCACGGAAAGCTCGTTTACATATTCTTGGCGAAATGAAAAAGGGCTTATCCGCTCCGCGTCCTGAATTATCGAGCCGTGCTCCACGTGTTAATTCATTTAAAATTCCATCAGATAAGATTGGTTTGGTTATCGGGCCCGGCGGCAAAAATATTAAAGAAATTATTGCTACTACTGGTACGCAAATTGATATTGAAGATGATGGTACCGTTAAAATTTACTCCAAAACAGGAGATACAGCAGCGGAAGCTGAAAACTGGATCAGAACGCTTTGTGGAGACATTGAAATTGGTGCTATGTTTAACGGCACAGTTAAGCGCGTTGCTGATTTTGGTTTGATTGTGGAGTTGGTTATGGGCAAAGAGGGAATGGTGCACATTTCGACTATTGCTCGCAATAAGCAAAATGATCTGCATAAATTAGTTAAACTTAATGACCGCCTGATGGTTAAAGTTATTGCCCAAGACAGAGAAACAGGTCGGTTGAAGCTTGTAGCTCCTGAGCTTGAGAAACCATAAGGTTGCTGTGTCTTTTAAAAGAATTGATAATCGTCTTGCAACGGAAGTCCGCCCTGTTCGAATAACACTTGATGCTTATGGATATGCGCAGGCTTCTGTTTTTTATGAGCAAGGCAATACAAAAGTCTTATGTGGTGTTACGCTCCAACCGGGCGTACCACCATTTCTTAAAGGGCAACGTGTTGGCTGGTTAAGCGCTGAATACGCCATGTTGCCTACAGCAACGCACCAGCGTACGCAACGTGATGGTTCTCAATCGCAACGTAATGCTCGCAGTGTTGAAATTTCTCGTCTTATTGGACGATGTTTAAGGCCAGTGGTTGATCTTGCTGCTATTGGAGAGCGCACTATTATTATTGATTGTGATGTGTTGCAGGCTGATGGAAGTACTCGTGTTGCTTGTATTACCGCAGCAAGCATAGCTCTTCAGGTTGCAGGAAAGCGCTGGGCGCAGCGCAAAATTTTTGATAAAAATGTGGCGGGGATGCAAGTAGCTGCTGTTTCAGTTGGGGTTATTGATGGTGAAGTCTGTGCAGATCTTTCGTACGAAGAAGATGCTCGAGGGGACGCTGATTTTAATATTATTCTTACGGAACATGGCGATATTATTGAGATTCAGGGAACGGCAGAAAACGCTCCATTAAGTTGGGATAATTTTGGGGTTGTAAGAACAACTGCACAAGCAGCAATCAAAAATATTTTGTTGGCGATTGCTGAACAAATGCCGCAGAATATTGCAATGACTAATCCACAACTTAAGAATGCACAGCCTCGGGCTACCAAAGAAGAAAAACAACCTATTTTTAGTCTTGCAAATCGTTTAGCCAAGTAGTTTGTATGCAAGCAAGATTTCTGTTGCTGCATTCGATTATGCTGCTCTGTTTATCAAGTTGTTCACGACAGCATGTTGTATCCGTTTCTACTCCAATATTTATTAATTTTCCTATTAATACGCATATATTTGATAATATAGCGCCTATGATGTATGAAGCATTGCATCAACAGTTAATGCGTACGGGATTTGCTGTAGTAGACGAGCCAAAACATGCTTATCGTTTAATTATTGAGATTAAGTCCCTAGAGCCATTCCAGAAAAATATATCTCCTGATATTGTATTGCTGTCTTATAGGGTGCGTATGGAGTATAATATCAAGGTATTGAACTATGCTGGCGCAGTAGTTTTTAATCGACCTGACTCGTGTGCAATTTTGATTTCTAAACCAAGAAATTCTATGCTGAATGATACCTTTATATATTCGACGTATCAGATACTTGCCACTCGTGCAGCAAGGCTTATTCAACAACAGTTAATTGTTAATATTAAGCATATCTTTAGCCCCTAAGTATCAAAGTGTTCTATGGATTTAAAACAATTTCTTTCGTTAGCAGGAAGTAGTACTTTTTGGCAACAACGGCAAACGCTTTGTTTTACAGGAAGTGAATATCCATCGGCTTTTTTAAACGCTGTTTTTAGAAGACTTGAGACGAATAAACTAATAGTACCTAAATTGCAACGAGTAGTATTTAGTTGTCGCGATAAGCGTGAAATATATGGTCTACTGGGCCAATCAATGCTTGGTTCGCAATCATTTTTTATGCTGGGAAATATTAGTGATGAGCGAGAGTCGAAAGCCGCTACCGCCTTTAAGAAGTATGCATGCTCTTATCAGGGTCCTCATAGTCTTGCTTTTTTTATAGTGACTGCCGATCTTCCTACACAGCCAAACGCGATGGTTATTCAAGTTCCAACCATGCTTGATCAGTCTGAATTTATCTTGTTAGCTCGTTGGCTGGGGTATGAAGATATTGAAAAAAAAGTAGAAATATTTGATAAGCTTTTTTCTCTCTCTAAGCTACCTTTGCAAGAATGTATTTCGCTTATTGATTATGTTGCACTTGGAAGCCTCAAGTATAAAGAAGCATTAAGTGTTTATTTACAATCCCTGTATGCACCAGAAGCAAACTTGCAACGACTATCAGAATGCTTTTTTGCTAAACGTGAAGGAGAGTTTTTTTCACTGTGGCATAAAGTATACCAAGACTACCCACCTATATTTTGGGTGCTTTTTTGGTCAGAGCAGCTTTGGCGTGCAATACATGTTGTTAAATTCATGCAACAAAAACAATTTGTGCTTGCTAAAAAAATGAGCTTTCGTTTACCGTATAATTTTATTAATAAAGATTGGCAACGGGTACAAATTAATGAGTTGATACAGGGATATGAATTTTTATATCAAATAGATTATGCGATTAAAACCGGTTCAACGTTTTGCAGTCAAGACTTGTTTTTCGCGCATTATTTTGCTGGATTATTTGCAAAAGAAGGCACTCTATGACTCTTTATGATTTACTAACCCGTGAAATTAAACGCATGGCGGCAGGTATTGGCTATCATAATAAAGGAAATATTCATCCATTGATTATGAATGAAATTGAAAAATATATTATTCAAATCGTTCTGCAGGAGACAAATTATAATTATTTAGCTGCTTCAAAAATGCTGGGTATTGGTAGGAGCACTTTATATCGCAAAATTGAGATATTAGGAATCATTCATCCTGATAAAGATGAAAAAAATTCTTCGCATTTATGGTAGAATATAAGGATCGAAATGCGCTATTTTTTTTCTATAAAAAGCAGTCTAGTAGTGCTGTACTGTATGTATGTTTCTTTTTTATGTGGAGAATCCGTAATGCATCAACTTGATTCAGCCCCGGAGCATATTGAGACGTTCAAAGAGATTGCTGTTACGTATGATGAGAAGTTACCAGCGGCATTGAATGGTCTTCAGTCAGCAGAACGAGTATTTGTATACTATCTCTTTCGTGCAAGCTTACCTGGTAATCGCATTTGTACTGACCAGATGCATAAAGATGGGCTTACTGTTCAACATATCTTTCAGACCATTTTCGATCATGAAGCTACCCTGTTAGCGCGTTCTAAACAAAAAAATTCAGCTTTAGGAGCATTAAATGTTCCTAAATTTATGCAAGAGGTAAAAACTTATTTGGTGTATCTATGGGCTAATCATGGGCAGTACTTTGAGCGTGAACATGCTGATGAAAAACGGACGCCTGCACGGCTTGGGTTACACCTATTATCAAAAGAGCATATTACTAAAGTGCTTACGGTTTTAGACGAAAAAGGATTAGCAGAACAGGTAGAAGAGCTGGCCGCAGTGATTTTTGATCATACGTATCAGCCTACGGGGACTGTGCCAAATAGTATTGAAAAGAGTGCTCGCAATTTTTATGCCCCTGGATTTACTGAACGTGATTATCAGGCATTACCCATTGAAAGTAGGGCTGCCTTAAACACGTATGGTACCCTTGAAACAACGCGCGATGGCATTAAGATGCCAAGGGTAGTGCCTTATGCGGTGCATGGCAAATATGGGCAAGAACTTGCCGTATCGGCCTACTGGTTGCAAAAAGCTTATGAACATGCAGCAAAACATCCAGCTTTATTTGATGAACATTTAATTAAAAGCTTGGAGTATATTATTGTGTTTGTGCAGACCGGGGATGAAGAATATTTTAAAAAACATTCTATTGAATGGCTAAAAACTAAAAGCAATGTTGATTATTGTTTTGGCTTTATTGAAACTTATGATGATCCAAAAAACCAGCGAGGCTCATTTCAGGCTGAAGCTACTGTAAGAACTATTACCCTTGATAGTTTGAGTGCTATTTTGCCATCAATTGAAAAACAGTTGCCCGTCGATACAGCATTTAAGCGCGATCTTTCTGCTAAAGATGTAGCATTGCCGAATGCATCAATCAATACAAAAATTTTTGGTACGGGTCATCTTGGGCCTGTTAAAAATACCGCGGCATACTGCTTGCCAAACTACGAAGAAATTCGCGCTGCCTATGGCTCAAAACAAGTTATTTATCCATCGGGTAAAGGCCTTGGGGCCATGATTAACCCGTATCTGAGCAGACGCCTCTTCTTTACAAAAGCACAGGCAGATTGGCTTGATGAGCATGATCAAGATCGTACTTTTTTGCATGATTTGTGGGATGTGCATTGTATTCTGCACGAAACGCTTGGGCATGGTAGTGGTAGGCTTGCTTATCATACCTGTACAGCAGAAGAGCTACAGATGCGCCATGATACTGCTCATAAAGTGGGCGATGTTATTCCGGTGACATCAGATAATCTGGCTGATTTTCTCGTTGGCTATGATGCAGCAATAGAAGAGTTACGTGCAGAAATTATTGCATTATACGTAAGTATTACGCATTTGAGTGAGCTTGTTGAGCGTGGTTTATTAACCGACTGGTACAATCGTATTGGTAGGGTGAAATTAGAAAAATGGCTTATGTACCATATGCTCGAAACAGGGCTGATGAGATGGCAACTCCAGCAAGACTCTTCAACTGAAATTAGCGGTGATCATGCGCGAGCAAATGTAACTATAACTAATTATGTTATTGAAGCCGGCGGTGCGCGCATTGTTGAAGAACAATTTGAACACGAAGGTAAAGAGTATACGGTGATTGCACTAGAAGTGACTGATATGACAAAGGCCATGAAAGCGGTAGAAAAACTATTGGCAGAGGTACAACGCATCAAATCTACTGGTGATGGGGTTGCTGCTAAAAAATTGATTGAAACTTACGGCATTCCGATTAAAAATATGAATCAGTTTAGGCAGTTGCGCGCCAACAATAAAACGGTGGTTGGTGACTTAAAATGCAAAGTTGATATCTATCCACACCTCGAGCCAGTGCGTAATGAGGCCGGCGAGATAGTTGATATTAGCGCTACATGGCCGATCAATATTTTTGAGCAGTGGAAAGAGTTTAATCGTTTAGTGCTTTCCGTTACCTAAGCATTTAGCAACAAGGAATTGCTGTGCTTATTGCCTCACGTTTTAAAAGGCGACAGATGTTATTAACCTTCATGATGATTGGTGCCAGCTACATGGCTTTTGATTATTTTAAACCCATTAACTACACAGCCGATAAGTGGGTGATTTTTGATTTTGATGGAACGATTGCAGATACTCTTCCGGTCATGATGATGGTAGTAAATGAACTGCAGCCGGCGTATGGTTACAAGTCTGTTAGGCAAGAAGAAATAGAAGCATTACGTACCATGACGGCAAAAGAATTAATCGAACAGCGGCTTGGCTTGTCTTGGTGGCAATTACCCTTATTGCAGTATCGTTTTCGTAAAGCAGTACAAAAGCATTTACCGGCTATTCAGCTGAATGCGGGGATGGAGGATGTGCTCCATTCCTTAAAGGACTCTGGCTATAAAGTAGGTGTTATTTCATCTAATAGCACGCAATTTATTACTAATTTTTTTAAGAAACATAAGTTACCACTTTTTGATGACATCAGTGAATCATCTATTTTTGGCAAAGCTGCCGTGATCACTAAATTTATGCGACGTAATGGTATTCGCGAGCAGAACGCGGTGTATGTTGGTGATGAAACACGAGACATCGAAGCATCGCATAAAGCGCAAGTACCCTGCATTGCCGTTGGGTGGGGTGGTAACTCTGCAGCCTTGCTTCTAGAATACCAGCCTAATGTTTTGGTACATGATGTTGGTCATTTGATGTCTGCGATACAACAGTATGTTATTCAGTAATTAAGAAAGAAGGATTTTAATGGCGTTTGAAATTGTCTTAATGCCCGCAATGTTATTGATTGGTCCGCACCTAACTACTACGTTTCAGAACCAAGGAAACGTTATACCACCGTTTTGGCAGAGATTTCACGAAGAGCAGATGTATTTGAAAATTCCTAATCAAGCTACTCCAGGCGTTGTATTGGGTTTGTACACAAATTACTCCGCTGATTTTTCAACTAACTCAGGGACTTATGATCTTATTGCAGGCTGTCCGGTCACTACCACTGTCGAAGTGCCAGCTGGCATGATTGCAAAAGAGATCCCCGCAGGAAAGTATGCTGTATTTACTGCGAGAGGGCCGTTCTATCCAGCAATTTTTAATGCTTGGTCTGAAGTATGGCAGACGCCAGGCTTGGAACGAACATTTGCTAATGATTTTGAATGGTATGGGCCAGAAAGTACTGGGGATGAAGCATCTATCGTAAGGATATATATAGGAATAAAATAGGTCTGTGAGTAATTGCCAATTTGTCTACTATATACAAGATTTGTTAGCCCCTTTTTGCCGTACAGCACTACGCAAGGTGTTTGGCTGTACGGCGTTTTACGTTAATGGCGTAATGTTTGGCTTTGTTGATAGCGATAAGCTATTTTTGAAAGCTGATAAGGATGCTGCCGTCTATTTTAAATCACATGGTTCAGCGCCATTTACCTATCAGCGAGAAGGCAAAAAAGTTGCTCTTTCTTACTGGGAAGTACCGATTGATGTCCTAGAGGATAATATGGCACTAAAGGTGTGGGTTGATACAGCATTGCGTGCAGCTCAGCTTGCTGCTGCCAAAAAGCGTAAAAGAAAAAAACTTGATTGTTAGGATATAGGGCTGCCTAGTAAGCTCCACGTTGCTGTAAAAATTGCTCAGTACGTCTACGCTTAATCAGTCGAGCAATTTGGCAAGCAGTATATCCATCGCTGTCCTGCTTCTGCAAAGAGGCACCATGCTTTAGCAAAAGATTTATGGCTCTAATTTGCCCTGCATGAGTTGCATACATCAGGGATGTCCATTTATATTTATCACTTGCATTAATGGATGCTTCTGCTTCTAGAAGAGCGATTATCATTTTTTTGTTGCCGTAGGAGGCTGCCCACATAAGGGGAGTTGCGTTAAACTCATCGCGCTCGTTAGGATCAGCTCCCATCGTAAGTAGTAATTGAACAGCGAGAGTATGGTTTTCTTGAGCGGCAAATTGTAAAGCACAGGAGCGATTTATTTTTTTCCAATTCGGAGAATAATTTTTTTGATCTTCGATTTTTAATAATTTATTAATTATATCTAATTTCCCTTTCCATGCAGCTGTTTCTAGTGGTGTATACCCATCTGCGTTAGTAATATTCACTTCAAATTTTGCTTCTAGATAGTTATCTACAGTTGTAGCGTTTCCTGCTTCACATGCAGCAACAAAATCTTCACCTAAATCAGCGCGACAGAGAGGACATGACGATTCTTTTTTTAACCATGGAATTAAGCATTTTGCATGAAAAATATGAGAACATAAAGTCATTTCGTGCAGAGGGTTTACTGCTGAATTGGTCTTAAGTATTTCAAGACAAATTGAACAGTGCTCTTCCAATGAACCTTCAACGATTGCTGCTGCCTGCAAATATGTTATTACAGGTGTTAAAATGAGAATACCTATCAACATCAGTATTTTGTTCATACATTTTCCCCTCTTTTTAATAGATTTTTTTATAAATCATAAGGCTGTATTATATGAGTTCTTCTCTAGCGTTGCAATAAGACCAGGAGATTAATTGTGTAATGTTTCAATCTGACAACCCAGTGATTCAGCAAATTTTTTTGCATCCTGTGGAGTGATTAGCGTGGTCTTATCATTACGCAACGGATGCAGGCCAATGCGTTCATGTGCAAACATAGCATTGTCCAAGATTACCTGTACCAGATGGTCTTTGTCATTGATTAATGCAAACAGCGTAACGCTACCTGGCTTGACACCCAAAATGGTTTCAAGCTCATCTGGACGAGCAAAGCGCAGTTCAGGAGCATCCCAGCTTTTTGCTAGCGCTTTTAGTTCAATCTTAGTGTCGTAGAGGGCGCAGAGCAAGTAGTAACGTTTTTTCTTATCTTTTAAAAAGAGATTTTTAATGCCACCGTGGGACGGCATGTTTTTTTTGATATCGACCATTTGTTCACACGTAAATGCTGGTGCATGTTTATGTGTCTCAAACGGGATCTCAAGTTTCTTGAGATAAGCGTAAAGCGTTTCTTCCATTAGAGCCTTTTTATGGGTTGATGCGCTGTTTGCAAAATTGAACGATAAAGATAGCCTTTTTTAAAGCACTTTCGGCTTCAGGGCGGTCTACAACAAACCAATCGTCAGGGTAGCGGGCATAGGTGACGTACATTGTCAGATCAGCAGCGTAATCTTCGAGTTGAATAAAAGAAAAATCAATTTTTGCGCATAACTTTAGTAACCGCAAAAGATCGTGAATTTTTGGAATTTCTTGTTGCTGAAAAATCAAAAAGGCCTTTAGTGCTTTTTCGGCTGCCTGTTGCGCGTGGTATACGGCACCATCAAGTGTCTCATCATCATCACGAAGGCATTTTTTAATGATCTTGATATCGCCTTCAGCTTTTTTAAGCCATGCTTCAGGATTGCGTATAGATGCATTTGCCATGATTTTTTACCATAAAAGCTAGGGTTGAATTATCAGCGCAACGGGCATCAAATTCATCTTGGGTGAGGACCAATACTTCCTTGGCTATCTCGAGATCTGCCAGTGCCAATAGCCCAGGCTTTGCTCGATGCAAGGGCTTGGTTGATGATTCTTTGACGATAACCATGAGGTCGAGGTCACTATCTTTGTGAGGTTGCCCCCAGGCGTATGAACCAAAAATATAAATTTTTAGTGGGTTGTACGTTTTTATCAGCAGGCTTTTTGCTTCTTCAATGATTTGGTCTGTGAGCATGAATAAAACCCTTAAATGTAGTTTTAGTGTATGTCGGGGCAAGACCGTTGTAGCCTAACACACAACGGCATTTATGCAAGAGCCGCGGCTACCCCTTTTTCACGTAAAACGCATTGAACTTATTGCTGAGCCATGATTCAATTACGGCAACCCCAATAGTATCCAGTATGTGCACGCGCTTATCGCTGCTCTTTAGTTTAGCCGTCTTCATTAGATGTTCTCGTTGGAGAGCAACCAGAAATGGATCCCATGACAGTACCCAACCATGGAAATCAAAACAGATCCAGTCTGTTCTTTCTGGATGCGCTAGTTTGAGCTCAGTTAAAATTTCATTCCAAACGGTTACAAATGAGCTAGTAACAGAGTCTTGACCTGGCAGCATGATAGTCACCGTTTTTTGCGCTTGATCAAGATAGCGAGCGTGATTGAAATCAAGGCCAAAAATACGACGAATGAGAAATCGGCGGAATGCATTTCCTAGTTCTGGAGCGCCTGCTTCGTAAAATGCCTTTTCTCCTAATGCGGCATAAGAAAGATCTCTGATTTGGCCGAGAACACACGCTGCAAGTGCTTGCTCTTCACCAGGGACAAAGTATTTTGCGTGGTCATAATTGATAGGGCTTAAGCGTTTTCCCTTTTTAATCCGGTGTGCTTTATGACGATACAATAACCCGGCTTGCAAATCTTTCATAAATTCATCATAGGCTGCCCATGGCTTTATGGTGCTAAAATCGACGGTGCCCATGGCTTTTTGTTTCAAAATAAGATTTTGTCTGAATAATTCAGCTATTTGATAATTAAGAAACTTGTCTCTTGAGAAATGATCATTACTCCACCAGCAATTGGCGGGCTGGTCACCTTCTTGCGGCTGGCTGCGTTCGCTTAAATCTTGGCTTGCTTGCCAAGCTAATCGCTCGAGTTCATCTGGCGCATCTTCTCGTAATGGTTCGTTATTATAATTAATGCCAAGTCGCAGGTAGATCAATTTACCAAGGCCGTGCATGTAGGTACTGTATCGTTTTGTTGAATTTTGGGGGTATCCAAATGTGCCTGTTCCTGAGGCAAAAGCAAATTCTTTAATGCCAAGAATGGTACCAGCTGACCAAGATAGGCCATAGTTTTGCACTAGTGGACGTAACCATGCAAAGCCTTCGTTTGCTTCAACAGCGCCACGCAAGTAACGGCCATCTGCTAATGTCTTGTTGTGTGGTGGATTCCACATAGGATATTGCTCTTGTAGTGATGCAATAAAAGTCTCTTTATTCTCAAGAGTACTTATTTGTGCACGCTGGATTTGTTCTTTTACCTTGTGTGCCATTGCTTTAGGTGTTGAGGTTCCTAGGGGCTCATAGGATTCTGTTGCGGTTGAAAAAGCTTTCAGTCCGCTGTTTATAACGCCAATGGGTAGTGCAACGGAACTTAAAGATTCAATGTGCTCAACAGCATTAGCAAGTTCATTTGTTCGTGCTGCTTCAGTATCAATAAGAAAGTAAGGGCTGTAGATTAACTTTAAGTATGATTGGGCATTTGCAAGCGTGTCACCAATATGCTTTTTACGATAAGGTACATAATCACTGCCATCTGCCAGGTAAAAATGTGGCATGATAGGGGCCTGTTCAATGCCTCTCCGAATAAATTGATAAAAAGCCGTTGGCTCTTCAGCATTAACGTGCTCAGAAGAAAGCAGCTGATAAAATTTCATAGTTCCCGCATGTGCACGCCCAAAACAGGTGCGTCTAGTAGCGTATTCAGTGGCAGGAATATGGTTTTGAAATAAAGAGCGTGGGGATGATTGTTTCCGTTGTATCTCAGTAAGTTCCCGACCGAATGCTTGCGGGTAGGTTGCTTTTAAATATTCTAAGCGTTTTAGGTTAGTCATGGGTGCAATCATGCAAATGTCATTAACTTGTTCTAAAAAAAGATAGCGGTTAGCATCACCGGCACTGAGAAAACAGCATTGCCCAGCGATCAAAAAAAATAGAATAATACGCGTCCTAGTTACCATCTCCGTTTCCTCCTAAAGACTATTTCCCTCTGTTCCCTGGTTCTAAGGTAGAAGTTATTGATCGGAGTTGTAAAGATAATGCATAGGCTGGGGGTAATGGGCAAAAAAGTAAAAATATTGCAATACATTTGAAATATAACCAAGATATGGTTATATTATGTTATAATTTTAACCATGAATTGGTCAAATATGAAACGAATTATAGATTCATACCTACTTGCCTGGAAGCAAGATCCTCACCGACAGCCGCTTCTTTTGCGTGGTGCGCGGCAAGTAGGTAAAACATTTGCTGTGCGCGAATTGGGTAAAACATATCCTGATTTTGTTGAAATTAACTTAGAAAGTATGCGTAGGGCGCATGCCGTATTTGATAAAGATTTTGACCCAGTGACCATGCTTTCAGATCTTGCAGTGATTATTAAAAAATCAATTGATCCTAGCAAGACGCTTTTATTTATTGATGAAATTCAAGCGAAGCCAGAGGCATTGACAGCGTTGCGCTATTTTTATGAACAGATGCCGGAGCTGCATATCATCGCAGCGGGCTCGCTACTTGATTTTACCATAAATGAAGTAGGTATCCCTGTTGGAAGGGTACAGTCATGCTATATGTATCCGTTATCGTTTATCGAATTTTTGGCGGCGTTTGAAGAGCATCACATTATAGATGCTATTTTAACACACGATGTAGCACAAGAAATAAGCAGTGTAGTGCATGCACGAGCACTTGAGCTGATGGGGCAGTATCTAGCTCTTGGCGGGATGCCTGGCGTCTTGCAACGGTGGCAAGAGACAAGAGATGTAGCCTCGTGCAGCTTAGTACAGGCAACGATTATCGATTCATATCGCCAAGATTTTGGTAAATACGCTCGGCAGGAACAGATTAAATATGTTGAAAATATATTCCAGGCCGCTCCGCAGCAGCTTGGCGGTAAATTTAAATACAGCTCTGTTGACGGTGAATATCGTCGTCGTGAGTTGGCGCCAGCGTTAGATTTATTAGCTACGGCAGGGGTTTTGCACAAAGTGTATCATTCGGCTGGCCAGGGTATTCCGCTAGGTTCTCAGATTGATGGAAAGGATTATAAGACCATTCTTCTTGATGTGGGTATCAGTCAGGCGCTTTTGGGTCTTGATCTTGCAGAATGGTTTGTAATGCCGGAGCAGGCATTTATTAATAAGGGGCCGCTTATGGAATCCTTTGTTGGTCAGGAGTTACTAGCCTATGGTAGTTCGCACCAAAAAAAGGATCTTTTTTATTGGCATCGTGAGGCACCATCTAGTCAGGCTGAAGTTGACTACCTCATACAAAAAGAGTCACAGGTGATCCCAATAGAGGTCAAAAGTGGTTCTGGTAGAACGCTAAAAAGTATACAGTTGTTTCTTGCTACTCATGAAGCAAGTCCGTATGGCATGCGATTTTCAACCAACAATTACTCGATACATAACAATATTCATTCCTATCCTCTTTACGCAATTATAACTGCTGTAGTCAAAAAAGATTCTGCAGTATTCAAGGCGTGTACGGCATTATAAAAGTCGCATAAAAGCCGCCCCACAAACAAGTAGGGCGGCGACAAGAGATCTTAGTTATACAAAATCAAGCCGTTTTTGCATGCGATTGTAGGCAAGAAACCAGCAGAGCACAATAGCGGTAGTTAAGGCGCCAAGGCACACAACCCATGGTAGATGTCCCTCTTGGCCCAGTACGGCAATGCGTAGCCCTTCCATGATGTAGGTGATTGGATTAGCTAGTACTGCGTAGGAACAAAGCTTAGAAGCGCTGTGCATTGCATACCAGGAAAATTGGAAGCCGCCAAAAAACCATGCAGGAAACACAAACCGTGACCAGACGTTGCCGATTTTAGCAACTTCGCCGACATGGCCGGCAATAGCGAGTGCCATCAACCCATAAAATAAGTTGCCAAGCACAATAATGATCAAGAGCTTGCCCCAAGCAATGGATGCTAGGCTTAAGCTGTTAAACAAAACTACTTTGCCAAGCAAAACCATGGCTAAGGTGAGAAAAATTCCCACTGCGGCATAGGCGCATGCGGTGCTCAACAGCACTGCCCATGGACGCACCGGTAGCGTCAAGTAGTAGCCAATGCTGCGTTCGCCAGCCATATCCATGATGGTTGCTGCAATATTGCCGTAGTTTTCGAATAAGCCAGCTGATCCAAGCACGCCCGCAAATTGAATAAGTGCAAAATTGCCGGGAATACCCATCGAGGGCATGACATGCCCAAAAATTACAAGGGTACAAAATGACCAAATAGAAACGTTCAGTAACTTACCCATGATTTGATGACGTGCAATCATGAGTTTGGTCATAAGGAGCTTATAGAAGATGTCAGTAAATTTAAAATAGCTAGTTTTCATAGGTTACCTTACGCATTTTTATCAGTATTTTCTTGCATGAGTGCAATAAACACATCTTCAAGGTTATTCATTTTAAAATCAGCTTTGAGCTTTTCTGGGGTATCAATTAGCTTGATTTGCCCATGATCAAGCACGCATACACGGTCAGAAAGTATTTCTGCTTCATCCAGATAGTGCGTTGTTAAGATGACCGTAACACCTGTTTGTTTAAGTCCTTTAATGATATCCCATAGTTGACGGCGAATGTGAGGGTCCAGCGCTACTGTTGGCTCATCGAGCAACACTAATTTGGGGCTATGCATCAGGCTACGCGCAATCATAAAACGTTGTTTATATCCACCAGAAAGCACAAGTGCGCGTTGTTGCAAAAAGGGTGCTAATTCAAACTGTTTGATGAGTGTTTCCATGCGAGCATCAATTTGCTCTTCTGTCATACCGTAGTAGCTGCCAGATAAACGTAGATTTTGTTCAAGGGTAAGTTGCGGGTTTAGGTTTGGCCGTTGCGGACAAAAGCCAAGCTGTGCTCGAAAAGCAACTAGATCTTTGTAAATTGATGTGCCTTGAAACTCAATATCGCCTGCAGTAGCTGGAATAAGCGTTGCGATAATTGATGAAAGGGTAGTCTTTCCCGCCCCGTTCACGCCGAGCAACCCAAGAATCTCCCCTGTGTGCACATCGAGAGAAATACCTTTCAGTGCTTCTTTTTTTCCATACGTTTTTTTAACATCTTTGATTTTAAGCAGTATTTCGTTCATAGCAATAACTCCGTTAGCGCAGAAAGGCGCTTGCGATTATCTATTAAAATATACATGTAAAGAAGTTTATCCCGGATTGTTTATCCAGGATGCGATCAAAGGATCAGGGATTTTAGAACCAGGAGGCTAAGACGGCCACCGTAATCTTCATGAAATTCATGAATACTCCTGTGCGCTGTGTTGGTGAAAATAGAGACGCATAAGTTTTTATAGAATGACAAGAAACAGATAATTTGTCCAGGAATGTACAAATTATGCACTTTTTTCAAGATCATGATCAGCTTTAGATGGTAGCTATTGATTTATTGTTGATCTGGTAAGTATAGTTAGCCATTAGAAATTAACATTATTTTGGCAAGGGGTGGGGATGGAAAAAAGGCGATTGTTAGCTATATCTATTATGGCAATAATGGTGCTATGCAGATGGGGTAGTGCTATGCATAGATCAGGATGTTCTGAAGAGGTATTTAAAAATACACTTTTACAAAAGCTTGCTTGTGTTCCTGCACATGCTGATACTATCCCGCTTAAATCATTTTCTCCGATAAAAAACAATATAAATATTGATGTTCCCCCTACTGAAAGACCCTCCATGTTATTTAGAGATAAAGAAAATGCCTCTTTATATTGGAAAGCGCTTATTCATCTCACCAGAAATAATAAAGAGACTGCAGAGGCTCTTGCTATGGCGATTAATGAAAAAAGGATTTTAGCCACATGCATAGCTACCGATACTCTGCACCCAATAGAGACCTTTTTTGATGACCTTTTTATTGCATCAGTAAGTCGAGATCCACAGGGGCTTAGTGGGCTAGGGCTATTTGAATCTATAGGTATTGATGAGCATAATGCGTATTTGAACGATGTCTCACCAGATGCTCTTGTCGCTGTTTTGCAAGATAGTGAGGCTCGACTACGGGTTTTAGAACAATTTGATGTTGCCGATCTTTCGGCAGAACAAAAAACGACGAAAAACCTCTGTCAATGGGAATTACAGCACCGGGCAGCACGGAAAAGCTTTTTGTATCATGATTATAGTATCAATCAAATGGATGGGGTACTTACTAACTTAGTGTTTTTATTTACACAACACCACCCTCTACGCACGGCGAATGATGTTAAACAGTATATTACTCGGCTTGCGCGTGTTCCTCAGCAAATTCAGCAAGCCATGAAGTTTCTTGAGCGTCAAGTAAGCGTAGGGATCAGATTGCCTCGTTTTGCAATGCTGAAAGTAATTAATATTATTCAGAATCTGATGCCTGTTTCTGTTACCGAGCATATTTTTTATCAACGATTTGCTGAAGCTCTAGAGGGATTGGCTTTTGCTAATAAAGATAGCTTGCTCGAGCAAGCAAAAGAAGCCTTGGAGCAACACGTGTATCCTGCTTACCAGCGACTGCTTGATTTTTATCGCGAATTGCTTGAAACGACACATACTAATCACGGAGTATGGGCATTGCCATCTGGCGATGCTTATTATGCTTATGCGCTTGAAGGGCATACATCCTCTGGCCTTTCTGCTGATCAAATTCATGTATTGGGATTACAGGAAGTTGATAAAATTTTGACTGCAATGCGCCAGATTTTAATAAGTGAAGGCTTTACCGATGAAAACAAAGGAACGATAGAATTACTTAACGAATTTGCCAAAAACCCTTCTTATTATTATGAAAACAGTGAAAAAGGGCGGCAACAATGCATTGAAGGGTACAATACAATTTTAGATCGCTGTCGTAAAGAACTTTATCCTTTATTTGATCTTAAGCCGCGTTCACCGGTTAAGGTATTGCCAATTCCTAAGCATGAAGAAGAAGGAATGCCTGGTGCCTACTATTTGCCACCAAGTATGGATGGTTCACGTCCTGGTATCTTTTTTGCCAATTTAAGGGATATGCAAGAGTCTCCAATGTATCGGATGGAAACACTTGCCGTGCATGAAGCTGAGCCGGGACACCACTTTCAGCTAGCATTACAACAAGAGTTAAATATGCATATTCTTCGGAAGATAGGTGGTAATACTGCTTATGTTGAAGGGTGGGCTTTGTATGTTGAAAAGCTTGCGTATGAGCATGGTTTTTATTCATCTCCAGCTATGCAATTGGGGCATTTTCAAGATGAGTTACTCCGTGCCGCTCGGTTGGTGCTTGATACCGGTATTCATAGCAAACGGTGGACTCGTGAACAGGCGATTGAATATATGGTAAAGACTACTGGATTTCCTTACAATGAAGCAGTCACTGAAGTTGAACGCTATTTTGTACTGCCTGGTCAGGCTTGTGCGTATAAAGTGGGGCAGCTTAAAATTCTTGAATTGCGTCAACGGGCTAAAGACAAGCTAGGCAAAAAATTTGATATCCGCGATTTTCATAACGTCGTGCTGAAGCTTGGTGCCTGTCCACTAAGAATATTAGAAGAAACTATTGATGAATATATCGCGCAGAAGATTGCTGCTTGAAAAATTCCTAAGAAACATAAAAAGCCCCTGAACAGCTAGGGGCTTTTTTATTATGTACCGGATTCTTCTTGTGTGAGATGCAAAAACACTTCTTCAAGATCAGGCATATTGAATTTTGCCTTCAAGTTATCTGAAGTGTCTATGAGCAGGATCTTGCCAGAATCAAGAATACAAACACGGTCAGAAAGCACTTCTGCCTCTTCCAAGTAGTGAGTGGTTAGAATCACCGTTATTCCAGCTTGTTTGAGTTGCTTGATTTTATCCCAGAGTTGATGGCGAATGTTAGGGTCAAGAGCAACGGTCGGCTCATCCATTATCACAATTTCTGGGTCATGCACTAATGCTCTAGCAATAAGCAATCGTTGCTTGTAGCCGCCAGAAAGAGCACGACAGTTGAATGAAGCATATTTTGTTAACTCAAATTGTTGCAATAACCCGGTAACACGCTCGGCAAGGATATTTTCAGGAATAAGATAGTAACGACCAGCAAATAAGAGATTATCTTCTACCGTAAGATCATAATCCAGGTTAGGACGTTGGGGGCAAAAACCAAGAGCTTGTCTATAACTACTTAAGTGCTGGTAAATTGATTGGCCTTTGTACAATATATCGCCACTCGTTGGAGGGTTAAGCGTAACAAGGACAGATGAAAGCGTTGTTTTGCCTGCGCCATTAACTCCCAGTAGGGCCAAGATTTCACCTTGATAAATATCAAGCGAAATGCCGCCCAAAGCATGCACTTTCTTGTTTTTATCTTGGTAGATTTTGCTTAGCTCTCTAATTTGCAAAATAACATTGCCTGTGCCTGATGTAGAAAGAGACATAGTGATTATTACCTCTTTTTAGTCAATTGTTTGAGCTTTAGTTTTGCGAATTTTTTGCTCGCACGGCGTAAAATACCAAATTTACGTAGGTGAGCAACCATATCATCAATGATAGCATTTTCACTACGTTCTTTGGATGAGAGATCTTTTTCAGAGAGACGCATGCCAACAAAGTCCGGCGATGGTCGAAGAGTTTTTTCTGGAACTTCGATGAAGATTAGTTTTAATCCAAACGGGTCACGGATAGCAAATGTTTTATGCCCATCAACGGAGTGCATATCATGCACAAGCTTCAGATTTTTTTTCTTGCAGCGTTGATAGTATTTTTCAATTCCTTTTTTCATTTCTAAAGTAAGCCCAGTACAGCGATTTGCACAGCGCTTAATAAAGCTAAATTCAGCAAGCTCTTCTACTAGAGGCGCTTTAAAAATGATATGGCACTTGCCTTTGCGTAACCGCGCTGATTGAAGCGCTATTATACCTTCAGTACCCATAGTCGCATCAACCAAGTCAAATGCCAATTTTTCCGTATAAAACTTCACGGCTTCATCAACAGAATCAACCACGACAAGCAATTCGCTGGACTTTATCATTATTCTACCCTTCATCCGTTAAAGACCTAATAAAGGTTGTTTAATGGTGCTTACGCGTGGTGTAGAAGTCCTGGCAACCTTGTTACTTTGCTAGTTGCTTGGCAAGTCTGCTAATTTTGCGAGCAGCGGTATTTTTTTGAATAACGCCTTTACCTTTTGCGCGTGCTATTTTTGATTCAGCAAGCTTCAAAAGATCTTGTGCTGTTTTTGTATCTTTAGCATCTACAGCTTCATAAAACTTTTTGGTCAATGTTTTGATTTCAGATTTGCGTGATTGATTGGCCAAATTACGTTTTGCGTTCTGTAGAGTTCTTTTTTTCGCGGATTTCAGATTTGCCATGCTACTATATCCTTATAACAAGTCCAGATGACGTTATACAACTTTTTCAATTTTACCAGCTTTTACGCATTTGGTGCACACTGCACCGCGTTGAACTTCACGTTGTCCCTTCAATCTGAAGCGAATGACGTGAGTGTTTGGGTAAAGCCAACGTTTAGTACGGTTGTTGGCATTACTTACCAAGTTCCCTACAACCGGCCTTTTATCGCAGATTGTACATATATTTGCCATGTTAATTCCTTCCACAGATCGTATAATCAATTCTCAGTTTTGTAGTGTAACAAAACTGTTTATTTTTAAAAGCTAGTAACTATAAAATCAACAAATTTATTCAATTAGAAAATATTGCTAGCAATGGTATCTTTAATTGTGCTTCCCAGGATGGAAACTATGTGTTTCTCGTGCTTCCATTCCTAAGAGTTCGTAGACTTCATGTGCCTGGAGTGTCTCTAATTCAATAAGGCGCTCTGCAAGAATAACCATTTTTTCACGGTTAGCTTCAAGTAACTGTTTGCCTTTGTTGTAACAAAAGCTCACAATTTTGCTAACTTCTTGGTCTATTGCTTGAGCTGTATGTTCAGAAAACTCACGAGATGACTGAATATCACGTCCTAAGTAAGGGTGTTCTTGTCCCGTTTCAAAGGTTATTGGCCCCAGGTCGGACATTCCGTAACGACTTACCATTGCGCGTGCAATCTTTGTAGCTTTTTCGATATCGTTTGAGCAGCCACTTGTCTTGGTATCAAAAAAGAGTGTTTCTGCAAGCATACCACCATAGCATACTACCATGCGGGCAAGCATTTGTTCTTTTGTTTGAGAGTGAACATCTCCTTCAGGAAGCGACCATGAAACGCCTAGTGCGCGTCCTCTTGGTACAATCGTTACCTTATGAAAAGGATCGGTTTCTGGCTGTAAAATATTCAGCATGGTATGGCCAGCTTCATGAAAGGCGGTCATACGCTTTTCTTTATCAGTAAACATGAGTGTTTTGCGTTCGCTACCAAGCATAATTTTATCGCGTGCCAACTCAAAAAACTCCATAGTAACTGATTCATGATTACGCTTCGAGCCAATGAGCGCAGCCTCATTAATCAAGTTTTCTAGGTCAGCACCACTAAAGCCAGGGGTGCCGCGTGCAATTTTTGATAAGTTTACGTCTGTATTAAGCTTAGTTCCCTTGCTGTGAACTCGCAAAATCTGTTCACGTGCTTTAGTATCAGGAAATGGTACTTCAACCATACGGTCAAAACGACCTGGACGCAGCAGTGCTTTATCAAGGACATCAGGACGGTTCGTTGCTGCCATCACGATTACAGCTCCCTTTTCTGTTGAGAAGCCGTCCATCTCTGCGAGCAGCTGATTTAGTGTTTGTTCGCGCTCATCATTTCCTCCCCCAAGCCCAATACCCCGTTGGCGGCCAACTGCATCAATTTCATCAATAAAAACAATGCAAGGGGTATGCCGGCGTGCTTGCGCAAAAAGATCACGCACGCGTGATGCTCCTACTCCTACAAACACTTCTACAAAATCTGATCCGCTAATACTAAAAAAAGGACAGCTTGCTTCGCCAGCAACTGCTTTTGCGAGCAATGTTTTTCCATTGCCAGGAGCACCGGTCAGCAAAATTCCGCGAGGAATTTTAGCCCCGAGGCGTTCAAATTTTTCCGGGTTTTTTAAAAAATCAACGATATCTTTGACATCTTCTTTAGCTTCTTCATTGCCTGCTACGTCTTTAAAAGTAACAGTAATTTGATTTGGTGAAAAAAACTTTGCTTTACTTTTTCCTACGCTAAAAATTTTTCCCCCACCGCTGCCACCACCATTTTGATTTTGACGAAGATAAAAAATAAGCATTCCTGCAAAAGCCACAAAAGCAAAAAAGAAGAAAAAGCTCCCCCATGTGTCTTTTTCAACGGGGAATACATCAATCTCAACGTTGTGTGCACGAAGCGAATCCCAAAGAGCTTGAATAGGCACTACAAAGGTCTCAAAATACTTGCCGCCTTTGTATTTTCCTTGTACATGTTGCCCTTGAATGACTACAGATTCAACTTTGTTGGCATCAATAGCCTGCATGAGTTTTGA
The DNA here is from genome assembly GCA_903825355.1 of uncultured bacterium. GTDB lineage: Bacteria > Babelota > Babeliae > Babelales > RVW-14 > CAIKAH01. The sequence goes on from CAIKAH010000021.1 coordinate 88,069, forward strand.
AAAGTTAATAGTCTCTACATTTTTATTAACACTGTTGTACCAAAACAGATAAGCAATCCCTAGTCCAACGATGACCATTAATAGCCATAGAGCGTTAGGCCCACGGCCGGGTAGATTTTTTTTATTAAAAGTACGCTTCATGTATCACCTAAGTTAAATTAAAAAAGCTTACACACTAAGCAAAAAGCACGGATAGTCTACTATATTTTTATCTTTTCAGCTAGGACTACTGGAAGCGATGAAAGGTAAGTGCTTATACATATAAATTTCTACCTGTCCATGAAGGAAAGCTTTTTTGTTCTGGGCTAGTGGTAAGAATACGGATATTGCTACTTTGCGTATTGAGAACAGCGATTTGGCTCATGCGTTTTTTAAGTTTATTGTCATATTTGGTATAAGTGAATGCTACATATTTACCGCAAGCTGACCACGATGGTTCTAGCTTATCTCCCGCGTTAAAAGTCAATTGTTTTTCAATAGGGCGCTGCTGAGAAAGATCCATTGACCAGAGTTGAAAAGCACCGTTAGCATAACGGGTATAGACAAGTTGCTTGGTTGCAGGATTATAATGTGGTGAAGCACAATACCCCTTGCCGTTCGTTATCAATTCTACTTTTCCGGTAGTACTGTGTTTTCGATAGATTTGTGGGCTACCCGTTTGAAAATCAGAGCAAAAGACTAAATCTCCCGATTCGAGCAAACAGGGGGAGACATTATTTCCTTTATTATTAGTAAGTTGTTTGAAAACACGCTTGCCTGCGGCTTTACAGATTGCCTGGTCATAAAGATAAATTTCAGAATTTCCTTTGCTAGAAAGGCACAGTGCTGCTTGTGCCCCATCAGGAGAAAATGAGGGTTGCATATTAAGGCCATCATATGAACAAACAACATTGTGTTTGTGGGTTGGAAGGTCTACGAACATTAGACGGCTGTTTGTACGCGTAAATTGTGAATAACATAAACCTGGTGCTTTAGTGTGCCAGGCTGGTGCAATGTTAATTGTTTTAGCTGTGACTACTGGTTTTTCTAATCGGCAGGCATAATCAGCAATACAAATAACTTTATGGTTGTTGGAGAGCTGCTTGCAATAAGCAAGTGTACTTAGCATAGGCCCTGATTCTCCCGTTAAAGTAGGCATCAGTTCATCAGCAATCATATGGCCTTGCTGAATAATATTATGCTCAGAGCATAGGTATTTCTTGGTAAAAAAAGAGTCGTTAGTTACGGGGTCTTTAAGGGTGATTTCAACTTCAGTTGCGTTCTTTTTCTTGTTTTTTTCTTCAAGCGTAAGCATGAGCGTATAGGCTTGTTTTCCGAGTGCGGCTGCTTGTTTAGTATTCGGCATTATTGCTGTTTTTTTTAAATTAATTGCCATCTGGTCACTGAATTCTAGGTCAAAGTGAATCATTTTTGCAATATTGGCAACAGATTCGCTTTCCCCTATGTGAAGCATAATCATTTTTATTTTACTGTGTTGTTTTGCCCTCGAGCTCAATAGCAAAGGTGCTGGTTGTTCTACTACGATGGGAGTAGGGCTGTTTGCTTTTAGTGTGCTAGATAAGAGCGTGAGTAATAAAAGAGATGCGAGCATAAAGTTCCTTCGTGCATAATTATTGGCAAAAATCTATTTTAAACTGCTTACCCCACAGTGAAGCATGAAAACGTAATTCGCGCGCTATGCGCATAATGCTGAGGTCATAAATGAGTATAGAAGAGCGCTTGCTCATAGTGCATGTCTGTACATTACCCTTATCGTCGATAGCAAAAGAAACGGTGCAAACGGTGCCTTTTTTGACGCCTAACGGCGGCCGCCATACACGATCAATCTCTTCTTGTACAAATCTTTGATAATGTGCCACTTCATCAGGGTCATCTACACCATTAATACTAAACCCTTCATCATTTTCACTATCAGAATCGATTTCAGTATCAATTGCGATTGAATCGCTAGAAGATGATTCCTCATCAGACGGTTCTTCGGGCAAAAGATCTTTTTTTTCTGGGGCTAGGGGCTTTTGAATAGTTGGTTTGACTACTTCTATTTCTTCTTCAGGCTCAGGAGCAAGCAGAGGCTCCTGTTTTTTTTTCTTAGTTGGCAGAGATGCTTTTTTTTTGTGTGGATTTTCATCTAGCTCTGGTACAAACTTTTGCTCTTTTTTCTTAATAGATTGCCGATTCTTGGCCGTCCCCTTATTCTTTGAAGGCTGTTTTTGAGGAGGGCTGTTAGTTTTTCTGTTATTAGTCTTTTGTTGCTTGAATCTTTTATGCTTGTTCCGAGTCTTTTTTTGGTTTTTCCTGCTTACCTGCTTTCCGCTGTTGCTTTTAGTCTTTGATGGGGATCCTACTCGTTTATTAGAAAAAGGGACTGGTCGTGAAGCTTTGTACTGCGTATGGGAGCTATAGCGTGAATGAGCACCAAAAACAACGAAATCATTTTTTTTGCTGGTCCCTAGCACGCCACCTACTATTATAATCACAAGATGAATAATCAAGGACCAGGCAAGAAAACGATTTAAATGCATCATGCGCGTCAATCCCTCTATTTTTAGTGGGCACGTGTTGCCATAGCAACATAGTGAACACCGGAGCACTTCAGGGCGTCAACAATAGCGATAACTTCACCATACGATACGGTTTCATCTGCTCGCACATACACAGGGCATTCTTCATTATTTAATAATGCCTTATGGACAGTACTGGTAAGCTCTTTACGAGTAATTGGAAAATTATTGAAATAAAGTTTATTGTCCTTGCTTAGGGTTACAACAAATTCTTGTTCTTTCCCGCCTTCTTTTGCTTTGCCTTGAGGAAGCTCTACCTTAATTGCGTGTTGTACCATTGGAGCAGCGATCATGAAGATAACGAGTAAGACGCAAAAGGTATCTATCATGGGGGTAAGCGATATTTCTGGCATGTGTACTTTGCGCGCGTTGCGTCTATTTAGGCGTGGCATAAGGTACCTATTTATTTAAAGCTTTGTTTAACGCAGTACATAAATTTGTCACCAACTTCTGAAAGCTGGAATTCAAATTTTCTTAGCTGATGAGAGAAGTAATAATGTGCAACCATGGCAGGAATAGCAACTACAAGACCTGCTAGGGTAACAATAAGTGCTTCTGCCATACCAGGTGCCACAGTAGCGATATCAGCAGATTTTTCTTGGCTAATATCAATAAATGCATGTATAAGTCCCCAGATGGTTCCAAAAAGACCAACGAGTGGCGCCGTGGTAGCGCTTGCGCTTAATACAGGTAGATAATTTTCTTCTTCAAGAAGAATGGTATCAATATTTTGGTTGATGCACAATTCAAGGTGAGCTAGTTCATCTTCTTTGAGTTGTGTTGGCTTAGGGGTGTCTGCGGATTCTTGTATGTTAGTACTGATGGATTGTTGTTGTTGTACCAACAAGCGTAAATCTTGCATGCTGTTATGTAGTAATCTGCCACCAATACTATCCTTGAATTCTTTTATGGTTGCTATTAGTTCATTAAATGTTTGGATATGCTTCATCCGTTTAGTTAGAGTTTTTAGTTGTTGGTAATGCCTTTTAAATAGTAAGTATTTAAAAGCAATGATTGCTAAACAAAGAATGGATGCGCAAAACAAGCCTAATAAAATTAGTAATGCAATCCAATCCATTTGGCGAACAAGTTGCCATGCTGCGCTATTAAACAATGAAAATGTCATACAAGCCCTCATGGTTGAATGAAAAAAAATAATATCATTAACTTTGAGTATAGTTAAAATGCGCAATCAAATAAACAACAAGAACATCTTAAAAAGAAAAAAGGGAACTTTATTTACAGCAGTGAGTTGTTTTCCTGAAACCTTGACCTTCGCTACAGCAATCAAGCATCTTTAAGCAAATCTGTAATGCATTTCGCAAAGAGGATGTTATGAAGAAACTTCAATTTTTTTTAATGATGAATAGTCTTACGATTGTATTGTTTAATTATAGTTTTGCAGCAGTAGCTGGTGTGCCAGTATCAGGGTCAGAGGCGGCGACTGGGGTAGTTAAAGCGGTAGTGGCGGCAGGGCCGGAGGTTGTTGCAGCGTCCTCGGGGTCGCAAGTCGCAGTAGATCAAGCTCTTGCTAAAGGACAACTAGAAGCAACTCCACTGTTTAGTGCTACTCCTGGGGCGGAATCAAAAATCAGTTGTTTTACCTTGTTTTTTAGTTTGATTAATACTAAGACCCCAAAGGTCAAAGTAGGGCTTGGGGTTGATGCCTATATTAAATTTGTTTTGCAGCCAGTTCTTGAAAGTACCACTCTTACTAGTAATCAACTATCTGATACATCATCCATGCTTGGTACGGTGATTGCTCAAGTTAGTACTATTGAGCCCGCAGCTGACAAGCCTCCATTGTCAAAGTTGATGCCGTATAAAGATAAATTAGCATCAAGGATGACTTTGGTTACTAAAATAAACGAAGAGTTAGTCAAAGCGGCTGCGCTTCCTAATGATCCTCTTGATAAGAAAATAGCTACTTATACAACATTATTATCTAAAGTAGATAGTAATATGCTAGACAGCGCACGACAAGAAATTATTAAAGGTATTGGTTTATTGTATACTGCTGCAACAAAAGGGACGGCTGAGCAGCGAGCTGCTATTCAAAAAATGGTTCCCCTTATTGCTGTTAATAATAGTTTTACGCAGGTAGAAAAACACAATCTTACTACGATGTTAATTGGTGGAGCTGTAACTCAGGTAGATACTTTAATGCTGGTAGCTACTGGTGGGGGAGGTGCAGATAATCCTTCCCTGGCAACGGTATTTAAAAATATTTCTATTGATGCTAATAAGCAGCCAGTACCAATTCCAACGCAGTGTCAGAATGCTCAAAATGCATTGCCATTAATTACAGCTGCTTCATCAGCTGCTGATAAGAATTTGTTCATTACGTTAGCCAATAATCTTTGTGCGGTTTATTTTACTATGAATGTTCAAGAAATAGGGCTTGTTGAATCTTTTTGTACAGCAGTTCTTAATAATACGTATATCGTACCTGTGCAACATGCTAATACATCTCTACGAGATGTTTTGCGAGCATGGATTAATAAATTGAAAGCCGTAAGAAAAATAGCTGAATTCGGAGTGCCATTATTAAAAACACTTAAAGATTTTGCAAATATAATGCCGTTTGATTTAGCTAAATGCTTAAAGGTATTAGAAATAGGAATGAGCCTCCTGGCAGGAGAGGGAAATGTAAAACTACCTCCGGCTGAAACGGATCAGAAAAATAGTAGTTCATTAATGGTAGTTATGCGTAATTTGCTCGGGATGGCATATGCAAAGCGTTCTAGCGAACATCCAGCGCTTATGATTCAATTAGCGCAGATTATGACAGCAAAAAATGCTGCTTCTTTAAGTATCTCACCTGCTTGGATTGATAATATTACTTTTTTAAATAAAGTTTTAGCTTGCCAAGCCTTAGCGCAGACGAAAGCATTAGAAGCAATACAAAATATTACTGTATTGGTTAAGAATTTGAGAGTTCCCGTTGCCCCTGCTACAACGGTCCCTGTTATTGATAATTTTGAGATTGGTGTATTGGTACATGTTATGACTAGTCTCTATGGCAGCCGCGCAACCCGTGCTCAAATAGAGTTAAAAGCGCTTCAAAATGTATGTAGTGAGTGTAGTAACGATATATATCAGAAAATATTTAATGCTTCACAACGCACTACCTTTGCTCGCTGGGCTAGTACGCTTAGTTTATTAAATGCGTTGAGCAATGCAGAAAATGAAACAAAAATTGGAGCATGTTTGGCTTTGCTTCAAAACATAATAAAATCCTTAGTTGATCCAGCAAGCGTTGAGCTTGCACAAGAGCGTGGACGTTTTGTCGCTGTTTTGCAGCGATTATTTGATTGGAGAGGTTTGTGGACAACAGATGAGGTTGGCCGATTGAGAAGTTTTCTTCAATCTTTGCAATCAAGTAGTGCGCTTATGGCATTACTTGATACTAGCCAAAAAGAATTTATTAATTCATCGATCAGTGCTTGTGATAGCCTCTTTAGGCAAGTATCAGCCGGGAGCTCTGGCGCAGCAATTCTTGATAGATTATTGGAGCAGCCAGATGACATTGCAATTTTGCGACAAGTGCTTGTATTAATGGTAGATAGCACAACAGCATCAAAACCACGCCTAGAGCAGTTTGTTAAGAAGCTAAATAGTTTGATAACAAAATCATCCTCTGATCGTGCAAAATTGATTGAGCTATTACGCCTGGCAGCTGCTAAAAAAATAACAAGCGGGTTACTACTTACTGATAAGCAAATTAAAGCAATCAATGCAGCTGTAGACAGGTTGCAAAAAAGTAGTTAACGGCGAGATTTATAATTTTTGAGAGCATAAGTACGCAGGGCGTCAACATCGGTGACGCCCTTTTCTATTTGATAGCTATATGCTTTTTGTAAAAGTTGACCAAGCTTGGGGCCTGGGGTAACAACATCGAGCAAGTGTCTTCCCTGGAGGATTGCTGCTTCTGGTCCGTGGGTAACAGCAGTAGCATCACATTGCTGTAAAAATGCTGTAAAAAGGTCCATATTATTACAGAGGGGTTCATGTCCGTTACCATTCCGACCTTGCCGATCTGCTAATGCTACTAATCCAAGCTGGCGCATGGTGACAGTGTTTCCTAGCCGTGCAGCAAGGCGTTTATAGGCTTGTTGTCTGGAATGACTAGCTACCAGTATAAACGGTGCCAAATGGTGTCGAACTAAAATCTCTACTGCTTTGATGAGCTCTTGGTTGTTGGTAAGTTTTTTGCAGAGAGCTTGTGCTATAGGTACCCCTGCTTCATCATGACCATGAGCCTTAAGATCAGGGGTGGTGGTTAGGGTTTTGCCTAAATCATGACAGAGCACCCCAAGTATAATTAACATACATTCCTGGTCATCAGTAACAAGCTTATTTTTCTTAAAACGTGCGGCAGCGTCGATTGCTTGCATGGTATGTTCAAAGACACTGCCTTCAGGGTGATAATCGGGTCGTTGTGGGGTGTCTTGTAGTGTTGCAAGTTCAGGGAATAGGTCATGCAATTTGTTTATACGAGCAAGCCATCGAAAAGCAAGAGAAGGGCGTTCTGATAGTGTGAATAATTTTTTTATCTCTTCACTGACGCGTTCTAGTGCTAGTTGATTTCCTGAAATCGGATCGTTTAGTGACATTTGTTGGCACAGTATGTTGAGCGTTTCGTCTGGCTGCATCTGGAAGCGGCCAATAAATTGCATTACTCTAAAAAAACGTAGTGGATCCTGAATAAAAAGCTCTTCATCAATAGCACGCAGCTGTTTGTTATAGATATCATCCAATCCCCCATAATGGTCAATAATGATAACCTCTTGTGTGCTGAGCATTACACGTAAATCAATTGCCATGGCATTCATTGTCAGATCACGGCGTTTGCAAGCAGCCATAATCCCTAAGTGTGGATCGATAGCAACAGTAGGCTTTCGACCTAAGCTGTCAGCGCGAGGCAAGGCCCAGTCAATATCATAAGCAGCTAAGCGCAATACTCCGAACTGCTTGCCTACCAGTGATACATGCCCAAAAGAAGTAAGTACATGTTCTGTTTTTTCAAGCGTAATGCCATGTAGCTCAAGATCAAGATCTTTCAGTGGTGCTCCAATTACAATGTCGCGTACGCAACCACCAACCAAATAAGGGGTTGCCCCTGCGGCAATAAGAGCCTCAAGAATAGGCTTGATAGGAGAAATGAGTGGCTCAAGAAGATTAAAATAAGTTTTCATGGAAAATAACGTATCTCCTCTTGCGATTTTTATCTAGTTTTTTTACACTATGACTTCAAATTATTGTAGTGGGGCTATAGCTCAGTTGGTAGAGCGCACGCATGGCATGCGCGAGGTCACCGGTTCGACTCCGGTTAGCTCCACCAGCCTTCGCCAAAGCGTCGGCTGGCACCTCCTGCAAATGTGGGTTCAATATAAATGGTGCTAGCGAAAGCTGCCGATCATAGCTTGAAAAGCGATGGATAGCTAGCTCGTCAGCAGAAATTACAGGCAAGACGAATAGGAATAATGATTATGAATAAGCGTCTCATTCCTGGTTATCTTCTTTTTTTCTCTCTAGTATTACTTTTTTTTAGTGCCTATGCTTTCTATCAGATTATACGTCATGGGCTTGAGCTTGGTTTGTTTATATCATTTCTTTCGTGGACAGTTTACATCCTTTGTGTTCCCGCTGCTCATGGCCGTTTGTTAGTTGGTAGTGCCTTTAAAATGCTTACCAGGCAATCATTTTTTCCTGAGCCGTATGTGTGGGCATTGGCTGTGGCGGTAAATATTATGACCATTATTTTTGCCCCGCAGATATACACGCATACTCTTATGACCTATATTTTTTATCGGTCCGTTTTTATTCCCCATTACTGGATTATTTTTTTGTTGGGTGCGATTGGTACTTGGTATCGATCAATAATTGGCAGCGATGCTTATGCGGCTAGCCTCGGAATGCATACAGCCGTTAGGCATTTGCTCACACTCCTTGGATTGCTTGTTTTATTCTATTTAACGCATCAAGATTTTATTGTTTTATTAAACGCCACCCTCAGTGGCTAATTTTTTATAAAATACTGTCTTAAAATTGTTATTTCCTGTATAAAATTAAGCATTGTTTTACTCGTTATTTAAAAGTGCTGTTTTGTAGGAAGTGCAATGTTAGAAATTTCTCTCTCTGGTATAAAAAAAATTGAAGAAATTGCTCGCAGTAGCAGTGAGTATATTTCACTCTCCCAAGGCTCGATTAAAGTTGGTGGCATTCCACAAGCAATCAAGGACCATGTCCAAACGCTTTTAAAAACTGATAAGACGGATTATTACGAAAGTTGCTGGGGAATATTTGCTCTTCGTGATCGTCTAGCAGCAGTGCTTTCGGCACGTTACGGTAAAACATTTATCCCCCAACATATTTTACCAACCCACGGCTGCATTGGTGGCCTTTCGTTGTTGTATCTTTCACTGCTTAATCCAGGCGATGAAGTTATTATTCCTGAGCCAGCATACCCTGCGTATACTACGTTGGCACAAGCTGCGCGTGCAAAGGCTGTACCTGTTTCTCTGCTGCGTACCAAGGTAGATGGCGACTATGATTGGCATTTTGATATTGAGTGTATTAAGGCTGCGACTACTGAAAAAACCAAGATTATTATTTTTTCAAATCCCTGGAATCCGCTTGGGATTGTAATTCCTCTAGAGGCAATTAAAGCGTTACTCGCTTGGTGTGAAGAGCGCAAGATTGTGTTGGTTGTTGATCAGGCGTATGAAGATTATGCATTTACCCCACAATTTATATCAGCTACGCCGTTGGTCCTTGAAAGTGATTGGATGGTAACTGCTCACACTTTTTCAAAAAATTTAGCAATGAGTGGCTGGCGTGTTGGGTACTTAGTTTTGCCACCAGCTCTTAGTAAAGCATTGGTTGGTATGCAAGATGCGTTGCTTAACTGTTTGAATAATACTGCGCAATATGCTGCGCTATTTGCGCTTGATCATCCAGAAATGGTTGAGCACCATTACAAAATTGTTGCTGAAAACCGTCAGCGAGCGATTGATTTGTTGCAGCCATTGGTTAGAGCAGGACATGTTTCGTTTAAAAACCCAGAAGGCGGCTTTTATATTTTTATGAAAACCAATGAGGTTGATGCTACTGGTTTGTGTATGGATTTACTTCACAATGCAAAAGTAGCTCTTATACCAGGAACAACGTTTGGAGAAGTATCAGCGCCGTTTTTACGCTTAAACTATGCTCGAGAACCTCATCTCATCGAAGAAGGCGTTAAGCGCATAATTTCATATTTCATGTAATATATTTATCAAGACGATTGCTTTATTATGTATAAAAAACGCGAACACATTCACTTCATGGGCATTGGCGGTATTGGTATGAGCGGTATCGCAGAAATTTTAAAACTTCGCGGTTATAGTGTTTCAGGGTGCGACTTGGGCGCTGGTAGCAAAACGCTAGAGCACTTGGCCGCTATTGGTTGTACTATTTATAAAGGCCATGATGTAGCGCATATACATGAAGCAGATGTCTTGGTTTATTCTTCGGCTGTCCAGCAGACAGATGTAGAGCTACAAGCAGCCCTGCACAAAGGAATTCCAGTTATTCCGCGGGCACTGATGCTTGGTGAATTGATGAGAACTAAGTATAGTGTTGCGGTATCTGGATCTCACGGTAAAACTACAACTACCTCTCTTCTCTCGCATATTATGATTGATGCTGGCCGTATGCCTACAGTGGTGGTTGGCGGGGTGCTCAAAAATATCGCTAATAATGCGCAATTTGGTAGCGGTGAAATTTTTATTGCTGAAGCCGATGAAAGTGATCGATCTTTGCTGCTATTATCTCCCACCATGGCTATAGTAACTAATATCGATGCAGAGCATCTTGATATTTATCGTGATCTTGATGATATCAAAGAGACATTTAAAGGCTTTTTGGCACGGCTTCCGTTTTATGGCAAAGCCTGTGTGTGTATTGATGACGAAGCTGTACGGGCTATTTTACCCTTGGCTCACGTGCCTACGCTGCGTTATGGGTTAAGCGATGATGCCGATCTACAGGCGTGCAATGTCTTACTTGACGAGATGTCATCAACCTTTGATGTCTACCGCAATACGTTTAAAAAGGGAGATCTTGAGCCAAGCAAAGAGCTCTTGGGAAGCATTTACTTGAGCATTCCTGGTATTCATAATGTTCGTAATGCGCTTGCAGCTATTGGTATTGCGCTTGAATTTGAAGTTAGCTTTGAAGCAATTGCTCATGCACTTGCTCATTTTAAGGGCGTAGAGCGCCGGTTTGAGTTTAAGGGAACTTGTCGTGGTAGTGATATTTTTGATGACTATGGTCATCACCCTACGGAGATTCGGACCGTTTTGCGGGTGGCACAAAAACGTGCAAAAAATGATTTACACGTAGTATTTCAACCACATCGATTTAGTCGTACTGAAAAATTATGGGATGATTTTGTAGATGTCTTTGCTCGCTCAGTGGCTGAATATGATATCAAAACACTCCTGATTACTGATATTTACCCCGCAAGCGAAGCTCCTATTGCTGGTATTACTGCTGAAAAATTAGCAGCTGCTATCAAAGTGGCTAACCCTGCCTTGCATGTGCAATTTGTTGCTGATTTTTACCAGCTTGCTCAAGATGTTCGCGCTGTTTTACGTCATGGGGACTTGGTTTTAACCTTAGGCGCGGGCAAATTGAACCAACTTGCTGATATCTTAGCTGCTGACCAAGATTAATAATTCACCTGAGTTTGATTGACAAAATCAGCCTTCCGCGTAATCTCTTTTTCATTGTCCAAAAACATATTTTCCTCTTATTTCTCTCAAAAGGAGCACCATGAGCTTAAACACAAGATCTGCAATCTTGAGCATTGCATTTGTTGTTGCGTCTTTTGCTGGTATGTACGCTGCAGAAGTAGCGTCAGATGCGCGAGCAGCAGATCCGTTGGCATTAAAAGCACCACCTATTACTAAGGCACCAGGCAAAGAGCCTTTTAAGATTCAGCGTGGAGACTGTGCTTTAACTATTGGTGGTAAGGCGCGTGTGGAGCAATATTTCCAGCCACATATCAATTTGTTAAACAAGCATATTCCCGATGAAGCTGAATATTTTAAACAGACTATCGATTTGAATTTTGCTGCTGATTATGGCCAAAAAAAGTATGGCTACAAGGCTGCAGAAATTTATTTTAACTTTCGTAACAAAGGTGTTTGGGGCCGCCCAATGAGTGCCGTTGATAAAGATTCTGGCCCAATTGGTACTGCAGGCATTACTCTAAGCGATACTGTTTTTGGCGCTCATAGTCATAGTTCAGTAAAGCCGCTTGTTTGGATGACCGATGCGTGGTTGTCATTTGCGTGGAATGCAGCCCTTAACTGTGAAAGTGAAAAACTGCATAACCTTAAGGTTGGCTGGTTCGGCTTTCAGCTTGGTCGTGGCATAGCGTTAGGTTCTGCTTATGGTGTTGCTAAAGAGTCATTGGGTATGTACAGCTTTATGGAAGATAAATCAGCACCGGGCATTCTGGCTCATGGTGAGTTATTGAAAGATAACAAGCTTTCTTATGATCTTTATTACTCTCGCTTGGAAGAGCGCTGCAAAGGCATGAGCGACAGTATCAGCCTGGTTAAAGGGCATTGGGTTGACCGTGCACTAAACGGCCACATTTGGCGTGGAGTAGCAAAACAAAATGATCTTGTTGCTGCTCGCTTGCAATGGAAGCCAGTAGAAAAACATGAAAAGCTTGGCAGCATGCATGTTGAGCCATATGTTTTTTATAATGCTGCATCTGATCAAAAAGTTGACATTGCTCCTGATTCACGTGCCAAGTGGGGGTCATACGGCTTGATGTTTGAGCACTCGGTCAATGGCTTTGAGTATGGTGCTGAAGTAGCGTTTAACTACGGTACGCAACATATGTACAACATTGATCGCAACCAAACTACCATTAAACGTGATGACACCACAGGTGTCTTGACTGAATACTATACTAATATTTTTACTCAGATACCAGGTGCTGCAGCTACTTATAAGCCAGCTGTAGTTAAAGGTACCAAAGGTACTACTGCTGCGCAGGGTTATGGTAGTATGGGTGCTGCTTACTACAATTATACCGTTGGTAGAGGGGCTGCTCAAAATACCTCTTCTGAATACAGAGGGATTGGAACAGACTTTGCAGATCCTGTTGGTGGTGGTAGAACCCAGTATTTCGATGGTCCAAACAAGGGCAAATCTCGTTTCCGTCCTGCGTACGATAATGACTTCCATGGGTGGATGGGTGTGGCTGATATGGCGTATACCTTTAAAGCGATTAACTTGCAAGTTGCGCTTAGCTATGCTTATGCATCAGGGGATGGAAACCCACATGATGTAGAAAAAAATAAACGCTACCATGGCTTTGTTGGTTTGCATGAGTGGTATTCTGGTAAGCGCGTATTCAGCATGATGATGCTTGATGATGCAAATATTGTGCGTCCAACAAGCTTAGAAAAAGCTGGAGAAAAAGGTACCGTAAATAACGACTATGATTTTACTGACCTGCAAATGGTTGGTATTGGTGCTACCTGGAAGCCAAAAGGTTTTGGCAGAGATATAAGCATTAGTCCAAATCTGCTTGGCTACTGGAAGGCGTTTGAAAGCTATGCTTTTGATGCAAGCACCGAAAAGGCTTCAAATACACATGCACGCCGATACTTGGGTACAGAGTTGAACCTTGCGACTAAAGTTGCGGTAGTACAAGATCTCATGTTCTTTGGTAACTTTGGCGTATTTAAGCCAGGAGCATTCTATTCAGATATGAAGGGAGTCCCTCTAGGTGACGATAAGTTTGGAAAAATTGTTGATGACCCACGCAATGGTATAACCTCTGCTGATGCAGCAAATTTTAGACTTGGTGATAATGTTGCATTTCATCTGAACTGTGGTATTGAATACAGGTTCTAGTCGCTATTTTTTATACCGATTATCTTTAAGAAAGCCCCGCAAGAACTGCGGGGCTTTCTTATGCTAGAAGTAGTTCTCACAGCGTATAAGTTACATAAATTTTATTTTGGAGAAAGACCATGCGCTATTTGCATGCAATTGTACTATTTGTTGCTTTGGTTCTGCCAGCATCTTTGGCTGGTGCTGCCCCAAGGCCTCGATTGCCAGAAGACGTGAACCCCGTGGGGACTGAGTATGATGAAGAATTAGCTATAGCACTAGCAGCCAGCTTGCGTCTCCCTGCGGGAAGTCAATCGGTAAGGCAGCCAGTTATGCCAATTATTGGCGGGGCTTTTTCTGGGGCAGGCGGAGGCGGCTTGCCCTCAGTTTGCTTATCTTCTGCTTGTGCGACAGCACAGCCAGACTGGACTGTTGATCAATTAACCGAAGAAGGCCAGATGGCCCTTGCAATAGCTGAGAGTGCGGGAGTACCATTTGTATTGCGGCCGGAATATCTGCAGCTGTCTTTTAGAAAGAGCTTTTTATTCAAGACTGATGATTCTATTACACATCTTGCAGAAGGCTATGATGTTGTAGTTTCACCAGAGCAAGCAGCTAGTGGTGTTTGCTCTGGTTTAGGCATGGGGCGATTTCATTTATTTTCAAGTAACGCGCAATATGCTTCGGGACCTGAAGCAAGACGTGTAAACGGAATGCGCAGTGGCAATACCATGAATTATGTGTTTCGTGCTGTTGAGCAGAGAAGGCCTGATTTAATTGTCTCTTTGGTGGTAGACTGTAATATCAAATTGACTATGCAAAATGAAGAAGCTGAAACCGCCTTGCTTGTTGCATGTAAAAATAATTATATTGATGAGGCAAAAGCACTATTATATGCTTATTTCCAGATATTGTCTAGGCAAACAAGTGAAAATTTTAATGAATTGTTGTTAGAATTTCTTGAAATACCAGATGCTACGGGAAAAACGCCTTTAATGCATGCAGTAGTTCATGGTAGTTATGATTTAGTATGCTTATTGCTTGAAGCTATTAAGAGATTACCTGCAAAAATCCCCTCACCGTTTAAGCTGTACAATTGCTTTCAAATTTTGAATGGTTTTGATGACGATGGCTATTCTCCGTTGGGCTATGCAGAAAAGTATTTAGAATCAGCCAAAGAAAAATTTGGGCCAATAATAGATATTTTAAAAGATTCTGGCGCGGAAGATATTCGCCCTGAAAGTGAATAGCATAAGGACAGAAGCCAATGAAAAACTATGTAAAAATTTTAGGGTTATTAGGGTTATTTTTTGTGCCGAGCATATATGCTTCTACAGGCTTAAGGCGTATGAGTGGAAGCGGCGCTCGCATAGCGGCATCTGTTGCTCAAAACGATTTTGTAAAAAGCATAGGCAATGGTGAGCTTGATTCTGTAATACGGCAACTGGCAAGCGGTCAAGTTAGCGTCCATTTACCTGCTTCTAATGGTTATTTTCCTTTACATGTAGCAGCTTCTATTCGCCAGCCTGCTTTACTTGAGTTTTTATTAGACAAAGGGGCAAGCGTTGATGCTGCGTTGCCACGCGGCAAAACGGCTCTTATGTGTGCTGCTGAAAGTGGTGACTATAATGCTGTAATATTGCTTTTAAAAGCTGGTGCTGACCCAAAAGCAAAAATTATTTGCGGCAATCCGTTTGAGTTAGGTACAGTAGCTTGCAATAGTTGTGCTCATTGTAAAACGCTTGGATGGGCAGCTACTGATTTTGCACGTGCAGCTGGTTGTTTTGATGTAGTAGATCTTCTTGAAAAATGTTGATAAAAATTATTATTAAGCATATGGAGAAAGTAATGAAATTTGTGGCTATATTTTTTGGTTTATTTTTATTAATTCCAGTGGAGTGTTCATCAGCAGCCCTAAGGAGAGGCTTGGCCGCTTTATCAATAACTGCTGATAGTAAACCTGTATTCAATCCGTCTACCAGTTTGTTGATGGGATACACATCATTTGCTCGTCAACAAAAACAGCCCTGGCAGCGTTCAAAATCAATCAAGCCTTGTTGTAAAAAAATAGACAGCGCTTCGGTCAGGTTATCAGCTATCAATCTAGAAAATAAAGAACTAACGAATGCTATTAGGGCTAAAAATTGGATTGCAGTAGAACGGATTATTGATGAAGGGGCGGTAATGCAAGCCCTAGATAAGGACCATCGTACCCCATTAACGTTAGCAATTATTCAAGAAGCTCCGTTTGGGATCATAAAAAAAATATTGCTAGCCGGCGCTGTGTCTACTATCAGGGAAAAAGATAAGCATGGATTTGATGCCTATGTGTATGCTTTAACTTATGGTCCAGGTAGTCGTGCATTAGCAACTATGCTATATGCAGTAGAAACTGCACAATTGCCAGTAGGTGAAAAAAATAATAATACGTTTAGTGAAAAAAGCGTCTTACAAATGATTTTAGATACTGCAGACCTTTGTGAAGAATAAAGTATTAGGAAGATTTTTTATTATACCTCAACATAAGCTAATGATTTTTTTAATGTTTTGCTTTGCTGCTCTAGGTAGCTGGCACAAAGCATTTAGTTTTGGTGATGCGATAGAATTAGACCAGGAATTTTTAGCAGAAGTTGCCGCATGTTTAGAGAATGTAGAAGCGAGAGTTGAAGCCCCAGTAAGTGAAACAAGGGCTGGTGGCTTGGGTAACGAGATTAAATGCGGGGGCTGCGCGGTAAGGATAAAAGCAGATCAACAGATCAGATTGAAGTATGGTTCACCGGGATCAGCATTATTGCATGCAGCTAAGCGTAATGAGATCGAGGAAGCAAAAAAAGCACTTGCTGTTGGTGCTAAATTAACTGCATGCAACCGTCGTTGGTGTACCCCGCTCATGTTAGCCTCTCTGAATGGGCATGTTCAGATGGTTGATTTATTATTGAAAGAATACACTAAAAAATATGGCAGCCAAGCAAGCATATATATTAATGCTTATGATTTGCTAGATCGCAATGCCTTGCATTTCGCACTGATAAAAAAACATCAAGAAGTGGTGGACTTGTTGCTTTACGCTGGAGCAGAATTGCCAGAAATAACGTTTTTTGATTTGACGGAGGAGTCAGGACAGTTGCAGTTAGATTGTTCGCAGCCGTTGCCATCATTTAATACAGATGATCTACTATCCCTGCTGGATAATCCATTGTCTAGCCAACCAGAGGATCAGCCTGCGGAGAGCTAATCATATGCGTTAAATGAGTACGCATGGCGGTAGGTAATAAATTAACACTTGTAAGGTTGCTAATTGGCGCCCATATAAAAGCAATATGTGATTCTTGGGATGCGGGTGGTTGGTGCCGTGAAAAGCCTGGGACACTTACACTGAACAAAAAATTAATTTCGTGTTCTAGTTTACCATGACGGTTATGCCAGCGACACTCATGCACTCCTAAAAAATTATCTACTTTGCCATCTGTAATCCCAATTTCTTCATACAGCTCTCGCATCAATGCTGTGGATGTTGTTTCACCCAGTTCCACATGCCCTCCTGGCAAATAAGTATAAGTTTCTGTTCCATTTCTGCCGCAGGTCAAAAGAATATGCCCGTCGTCAATAATGACTGCACGGGCAATAACTTGTATATGATTTTTCATCTATTTATTCACCAAGATGGTCAGTAATTTTCTTTGCTAATGCATCTTTGCTCATATAGCCAGTTTCTTTAGCAACCATGGTGCCGTTTTTTAAGAATAAGAAGGTCGGAATTGATGAGACATTATATTTTACTGCAATATCACGCTCTTCATCGATATTAATTTTTACCAATTTGTACTTGCCATCAAGCTCTTTTGCAAGCTGATCAAACAGGGGGGCCATCATTTTACATGGGCCGCACCATGTTGCATACATATCAATTACCACAGGGATACTGGCATTTTTTACTTCATTGTCAAAATTTTCAGTAGTTATTTGTTTAGCCATGTTTTTTCCTATCCTGGTTAGGATTTTAATTATAGACTACTTTTTTGAGGCTTTCGGGTCAATATAGGTACTTTTGATTTGCAGTTCACGGAGTTGAGCATCTTCAACCGTTGAGGGAGCACTCATCATAAGGCAGCTGCCAGTTTGTGTTTTAGGAAATGCAATAACATCACGGATTGCCTCTGTGCCGGTTAAAATCATAATTAAGCGGTCAACCCCAAAAGCTACGCCACCTTCTGGAGGATAGCCAAAGGTTTGAGCATCCAACAAGAACTTAAATTTTTCTTCCGCTTTTTCACGAGTCATGCCCAGAAGGTCGAAAATCTTGCTTTGCGCTTCAGCCGAATGGATACGAATAGAACCGCCGCCAAGCTCTTCTCCATTACAGACAAGGTCATATGCGCGTGCTTTGATGTCTTTGATTTCTTGATTTTCCCAGCCGTCCTGTGGTGATGTAAATTGATGATGACGAGCTACCCACTTTTTGCCGTCTTTATCGTATTCAAACATAGGAAAGTCAGTTACCCAGAATAGCTGGAATGAGCTTTGGTCAATTAAGCCTAGGTCTTTGCCTAGAGCAAGACGCAGCTGTCCCAATATTGTCCACGCATCATCGTAGTCTCCAATCACCACAAATAAAGCGTCATTTTGTGTAAGGTCAGGAATAATTGCTTGTAACTGTGCCAAAAAATCTGCTGGTAAAAACTTGGTAATAGGAGACTCAGGGGTGCCGTCTTCGCGCCACTTAAACCATAGTAAGCCTTTTGCTCCTAGCTCTTTGGTGACGCGATCGCTCCAGCGGTCCATATCGGTCCGTGAAAATGACTGATTTTTTACTACTACACAGCCAGCCTTGCCTCCAGCACTAATTGCTGCTTTGACAAAGCTTAAATCAAGCTTGGCAAAAACTGAGGTCACATCTTGTAGCTCAAGCCCAAAACGCATGTCAGGTTTATCGCTGCCATATCTCTTAAATACATCATCAAAAGTGTAGCGCTTGAGCGGTAGTTGCAAATCAATGTTTAAGAATTTTTTCCACAAAATTTTAAATAGCCCTTCGCACGTTGTTTGAATCATTTCTTCATCAACAAATGCCATTTCAATATCTAGTTGCGTGAACTCTGGCTGACGGCTAGCGCGTAGTGCTTCATCTCGAAAGCAGCGGGCTATTTGAAAGTAGCGCTCCATGCCACCGACCATTAATAATTGCTTATAGATTTGTGGAGACTCTACTAGTCCATAAAAAGTACCGGGTTGAGATCGGCAAGGAACTAAAAAGTTTCTAGCCCCTCCAGGGGTGCTTTTGGATAGAATAGGGGTTTCAATTTCATAAAAGCCTTGTTCATTAAAGTAGCTGCGCATAGCAAACAGAACTTCATGCCGTATCTTTATGCTGTTATGCATTTGGTGCCGGCGTAAATCTAAGTACCGGTACTTAAGCCGTAGCTCTTCAGAAATAGTCCCTTCATCTTCAATTTGGAAGGGGAGGGCGGCTGATTTGTTTAAAATGTGTAGGCTGTTAATCTGTACTTCTACATGCCCTGTTGATAATTTTTCATTAATTGCGTCTGCACTGCGAGCAATCACAGTTCCTTGGACAGCAATAACAAACTCAGAGCGGAGAGTGTGTGCCTTCTCTGCTGTTTCTGTTGTGCAGGATGCTGGATTAAATACCAACTGTACAAGTCCAGAGCGGTCTCGTAAGTCAACAAAAATAACACCACCATGATCACGACGGCGGTGTACCCAACCATTAAGGGTTACTGTTTTACCGAGAAAATCTTTAGTTATTTGGCCGCAAAAGGCGGTTCTTTTTAATAGCTGCATTATGGTCCTTTACGCATAGATAAGGACCAGTGTACCAGCTTTTACATAAAATCGAAGAGTTGGGTCGCACTCTAACAACAAAGCTTGATGGCATATGCCAGGCTAGCTAAAGCACAAAGGATGGATAAGATTGCGAGAAAGCGTGCAAAATGCTCTTTTTTTGCATCTTTTAAAAAAACAAAGCAAGCACTGCTGGCAATGAGGGCATAGCCGAAAAAAGCTACTTTGGGCGTTAAAAATGTATGTAAAAAATAGACGCAAACGCCAAGCATTAAAAAACCAAATAGTTTTTTAACTTCATCCATCCATGCACCAGCTTGGGGAAGCATGTTGAGAGTACTTGAAAAAGTACCGACGAAAATAAGTAAAATGCCCATTCCTAATGAGAATGAGAATAGTGTCATAAGCCCTAAAATTGGATTGCCTTGTTTGGCAACAATGCCAAGTAGCATGGCTAGTGCTGGCGTAAGACACGGTGATGCTACTGTGCCAGAAACCATGCCTAGCGTAAACATGTGAAGAAGTGATCCTTGTCCGTTCAGATTGTTTTGACGGAGTAAAAATGATGGGATATACAGCTCATAAAAGCCAAACATTGAGAATGCTAAATACAGAAAAAAGCTAATAATAATAATTAAAAACCAAGGAGACCCTAGCCATGAACCAAACATAATGGAAGTTGTAGCAGAAAGGTACCCTAAGAAAGCGTAGACTGTAGCAATTCCGATGACATAAAATAGTGAGCTGAGAAAGTTATATAATAATGATTTGCTTGCTTGGGCTTGCAAAATACCAGCAGTAATCGGAATCATCGGATAGATACATGGGGTAAAGCTGACTAAAACGCCAGCAAAAAAAGCAACTGCTAATAAATATAGTGGTGCGCTTGGATGCGATGCTACCTGTGCTAGTAATGAAGAAATATCCATAAAATTCCTTTCTGAGTATTGATTTAGTCTACTGAGAAGGCATGGTGTTAAGCAATAATTTATAAAAGCAGAGAGGGCGGCTATTTTTATAGCCGCCCTCTACCCGATTATAAACGAGTTTATGTATTATTTATTTCTTTTTAGTAGGAGCCTTCTTAGGCGTAGCGGTTTTTTTTGCGTTGTTTTTACCAGTATTTTTGAGTCGATTTTGGTTTGCTTGCCTATGTGTTTTTGGTTTGCGATTATTTCCTCTAGTGTTTACTTTATTTGTAGAGTTGATCGCAGAAATACGTGCATTTGTTTCAGCTTTAGTGTGAACCTTCGCTTTGTTGGAAGCAGCAATAGCGGCCTTTCCAGCAACCACTGCTGCTTCTTTAGAAGGAGCTTTAGTTATTATAATTAGCTGTTGTTCTGCGGCGCTTGCGGTTCTTTGCGCTGCTGCTGCTGCTGATTGGCACGTTGCGACCTTATCTTTTAATTGTTTGTTTGTTTTGTTTTTCTTTGACGCGTTTCTTGCAGCAGTTAGTGCTTTTTGAGCAGAGGATAGTTTGTTTTTTGCTGCTTCATAATTACGGTAAGCGCTTTCGATGGTTGAAGGAGCTTCTCTATTTTCTTTAGCCGTTTCTTCTTTTGCCATTCCATCTGTGGACCAGTAAATATTTCCTTCTTCGCTAATGAAAATATGATTTTTATTCATATCAGCAAGTACACTACTAAAGCCAGCTACAGGACTTTGATCTGGCAGCGTCATAATTGCCCAGCTTGTGCCATTCCATGAAACTACTTGTTGTTCTTGTGTTACAGCTACAAAATTATTGTTGCTAATAGCACAAATAGATTCAAATAGTAATGGGATAGCTATCTTACCAACAGTGAGGGTTTTTGGTAGCGCGGTCCATGCTATTGTAGGACCTGCTGCCATTTTGCCCAAATAAACATTACCTGCTATATCAAGAGCAGCAACGGTTCCATCACTAGCCATCGATACATCGGCGATTTGAACACCAGCTCCTGCGGGGCTATCTTGTGTAACTGCACCAGTGCCAAATTGATGCCATAAGTTATTGCTATTATCAATCATGAATAGGCAGTCTGTTTGATTGTATTGTCCAGCTGCAAAATTCTTTAAAGCTCCCTTGCTGATAGCTAGCTTGGTGAAGATCGTGGAAGGAGAGGCAACCGTTGCTTTGTAAATATCACCATTTGCTAGCACAGCAAACAGGCCCTTGGCAGCATTTGCGGTAATCATCGCTATTTTATTAGTTGGGCTTGTTGCGAGTCCTGTTTGCGGAATATTGCTCCAACAGCCAGCAGGGTTAGTGCTGACGGCAATTTTTTGGTCCATAACCTGAATAGTAAGCCCATCCGCTGAAACCCCGTAGATAGCCATTGCTCCTGTTGGGTTAACGCCGATAACTGGTGTACAGTTAGGATCACTGTTGCCAGTTCCTACCATAGGCAGAGCGCCAGCTGGGAGGATAGGTCTCCATGGAGCAATACTAATATTTTTAAATGCATTTTTAGCTTTAAGCGCACCAAGCGTGAATTTGCTTAGGTTTCCATCTATTTTATCTAGAACTTTAACACCAGCTGCATCTTGAAGGAGGTAAAGATTGCAGGCAAAAATGGTGTTATAAGGGGCATTGGGGTTATTGCTGGCTGGGCGTGCCTTGACCAGTATGACATTTGCCCCTTCATTGATCCAATATTCTAAATCCATATTGTCACTTACCGAGGGAGCGCCATTAAATAGCCAAGATGTTGCTGGCACAATCCCTGCGCTTACGACGGCAGTGGCTCCTTTTACATTCGTGAGAAAGATGTTGAGTGTATTATTCGAGTTGTTTTGATTAGCTCCTAGCAAAGAAAGGCCCGTGTTGCGTGCATCATAATTAGCGGTCGTTACAGAACCAAATGGTGGAGGGGTTGTGCTATCTTGATTGCTGTTTTGTTTTGCTCTAACTAAGGTACATCGAATAATTCCGCGTCCAGGTTCTGGGAGCTTCCATTTGTCGTTAAATGCAGACGGAAATTTATGCTCAGTAGCAGCAGTAATATACTGCGTGCTTGCTATGGCAAACAGAGCCAAGGCAGTGATTTTAAAAATATTTCTTCCTAGCGCATTCATAAATAATCCTTTTAATGATGGAGAGATAAATTATTGTACGGTTTTTTTATAGCTCAATAGTGCCATCAGCTTTAGCTGGTGGCTCGGTGCTTTCAATGGTAAGGTCAGTAGGAGTACTTTGGCCAGTTATAGACACAATAACAGCATTGTTTTCTGGTGCATTAGGTATTGATTTAAAACCATTAGCAAGAGCATTGGTAACAACACTAATTAATGCCGCAGCATCAGGATGCTGCGGAGTAGCGGTAGGGTCAACGTATAAAGTGCTGGCTAGTGTTACATTTGGCATAGCAGGGATGGCGCGTGGGTATCGATTAGCAATAGCAATCGCACCAGCATTACCATTAAGGGCACTGTTTGCATGGTGTAATCCTTCTGCGAGAGATAAGTAACGCTTTACTCCATTAACATTAGGGGCAATTGCAGCTGTCAGGGCACTATCTTTGGTATCAGGATTAGTGATCTGCTGAAGAAGGGTAATGACTTCGGTGTCAGCTTCTTGCAATTCTCTGGCTAAAGTAGTATTTGTTGCAGTAATGATGCTTGTAACATTTGATACAGCAGTTGCAAGCGCAACGCTATCAGGGTGTGCATTTGCAGTATTAGCAAATAGCGAAGGTTGTGTAGCTGCGCCTTCGACATACAAAACAGAACCAGCTGCTGCTGTAGCAAGTGCTTTTGCTTCAGGGTAATCAGCAATTTTATTATTAGCATCTTGTAGATAGCTTGAGATGAGTTGAGCATAGGTTTGACGATTGCTTTGTACTGCTGTGGCAGCAGCGAGTGCGGTCGATTGTTGTGCTGGATCATTAAGTTGCGCCGTCAGCCCTATAACCGCAGCATTAGTTGTTTGTAGTGTTAAAGCTAGCGTTTGGTCTACCGCTTGCTTGAGAGCAATTCCGTCAGGGTGTGAGGCAGCAGGATTAAATAACGTTGTAGAAATAGATGCAATTATAGCTGAATAAGGATTAACAGGTGCAGGGTTAGCTGGTGCAGGGTTAGCTGGTGCAGGATTAGCTGGTGCAGGGTTATTAATAGCAATAACAGGACGAGTAAAGGCTGCAGCAACAGCTTGTGCGATAGACCGCGTTTTAATCGCATCATTAGCTGATTGTAAGGCATTAATAAGATTTTTAAAATAAGGAAGCGTAGCGTTAAAGGTATTGTTTGTAATGCCACTAGGGGCTCCTAGTGTTAGAGCATCTTGTTGAGCTGTTGCGCGTGTCGCTGGGTTTGCTAGTTGAGTAATTAGTTGGATGACTTGACTATCCGCTGCTTGCAACGTTTGCGCTAATTGTTGATCAGCTGATATTACCATTGCTTGTAAAGCAGGGTTAGTTAATGCTGCATTTAAAGCAGTGATATCGGGGTGTTCTGCTGTCATAGCAGGGTCAACGTAAAAGGTTGTGGCCAGTCTGATATTTCGAGGTAAAGTAGTATTCGTAGGGATTGTTGGGCGAGGATAGCGACCAGAAGGATTTGAGTTTATAAGGTTGCCCCAAATGCTCCCATTCGGTCCTTTAAAAGCAGATAATATATTATTCGCATTTTGCAAATCAGTAGTAAGTGTTTGGTAATAAGGGACAGATGTTGAACTGCCAGCAACAGTTGTTGGGCTCATAGCTTGTACGTAAGCATTTGCGGCAGTTGTTTGGTTTGTACTGCAAAGGGCAAAAATTAAATCCGTAACTGCTTTGTCAGCAACTTGTAGCTTGTTAACGTATTCTATTGGATGAAGGCCAACTCTAATGTCTGAGTATTCTAGGTTATTATTCCAAGAGCTTAGAGAAAAATATTTAGATGTTGTAGGAAGAGTAAATCGAGTTTCTGTGTTTTTATAAGACAAAATTAAATTCCAAGGTAGATTGGCAGAGGTCGTTTCTTGTACATAGATTTCGAAACCGCTATCTATACCAGCTCCATAATGAATGAGAATATTTAAATTTTGGTTATTTTGTAAATTCCTTAGAATTCGCCATAAAACATTAGGGGGCGTTCTGTCTTGCTGGCCAGCAGGAACATACATGGTTCTTTCGACTCTATTATTGGTGCTTTCATCTGGCCAAAAATAAAGGCTCTTTGGATACTGAGAAATCGGATGGCCAAGCCTGAGAACTGACATGTTTCCAGACCAGCCTATAAGAGCTACTCGAAAATTGCTTTCTTCGCGACCGCCAAGATCATTAGAGCCAGCTATTCCAAGCACAGGAGAAAATAAAACCATAATATCATGAAGAATATCTCCAGGAGAGCTTACGGTGAAATAAATACTACCAGCTCCTGCTGTTGGTAATTGCCAGCTATTATCAAAAGTATCAAAAGAGTCAGATTTTTGCAGAGCAGTATAAGTGGCTTTTGAAGCGGGACTGAAGACTTGGGGTACCGTCATAGGATTTAGTCCTATGTGAACCATGCTTACCATGGCAACCAACACCATAGCTGTAAATAAAAATTTATTATTGCGAATCGAATTCATAGATACTCCTTAGAAAAATGAATAAGTTTATTTTTTACTTTTAAAACGCATTTTTTTAATTAGTGGTTTTTTATTAGTCTGTTTAGCTTTTGTAACAGCATTTTTGCTATCTACAAGAGCTTTGCGCGGTGCTTTAGCTAGTTTGGTTGCTTCATTAACTGTTTTAACCTTAAATGCAGCTATAAGATCGGCTTCTAGTTTCCTTTTTTGAGCTCTAGAGGCTTTGTTGTATGCTTGCCATGCTTTTGCTTGAGCCTGGCTCAGAACTTCTGCGTTGACTTGAGGATTGGTATCGGGAATTTTTGCTGCTGTGGTACTAAAGTATCCAAATCTCGCTCCTGCAGCACGTGGAAAGTTGGTGTATAGGTCAGAAAAAGTATCGTTATTAAAGAGAGCTATGTTATTAGCTTTGTCGCCAATAACATCACTAAATCCTGTTACTGGCATATTCTGATTATTTAGAAGGAGCCCCCATGTGCCATTATTATATTGAGCAACATGCCCTTGTATAGTAATCGCAAGAGCGTTTGTTGCACTAATCGCACAAATGCTCTTGCAAGATATCGACATTAAAGTATTGTCAACCTTAATCGTGGTTGCAGCGCATTGACTCCAGGCGAGAGGCAGGGTGTTACTTGCTTTAGCGCACCACACTCTTCCTGTATCATCAATAGCCCAAATGCTACCGTCATGTGCTTGAGAAATGTTAGTTAGGGGGAGGTATTTTCCTTTAGCGTCTTTAGGGCCTTCTTGTATTGCACTGTAAGTAACGGGACTACCAGCTTTAGGTGTTTGGTGCCACAATGCGTTGTTTTGGTCAAGTACAAGTAGTACATCTTTCTGCCCGGAAGTAATAGCTAGAGGCTTTCCTTTGTTTACACCGAAGGGTGTGCAAGTTATAGGATTAGTGAGTAGTGATCCTGCTTGGAAAATAGCACCATCTGTAAGGGCAATAAAAGATTGCTTAGTTCCATTAATCGTAAAACATTCAATTTGGTTAGTTGTGCTTGCTGGTAACCCTGTCATGGTAAGCGATTGCCATGTATCAAGTACTTCCATATAATTAGTGCTGACTGCCTTTGTTTGGTTCATGATAGCTAGCGTTGTCCCGTTCATAGCAATACTATATGCTGAAACCGCGCCAGTTGAATCAGTAGAAAGTGCAATGCAATCGGAGGAGGTAATTTTTTGTGAAAAATCAACAGGCTCATCTACTTCAGTTGGCAAGCTATTGACCACAACATTGCTGATAGTGATTGAGCTATATAGGCTGCCAAAACTAAAATAAATATTTTTATTTACTTTAAGATTGGAAAAAGCAGTAGGATTTTTATTGTTGAGCAAAAGATAATCACTGTAGGTTGCTATGGTTTTAAAATTGCTTGCATCTGTACCATGATCTTTAATTTTTACGATAATTTGCTTGTTTTCATAGTTAACTTCAAAGCGCATATCAACTTTAATAATAGCTTTTCCATCATCTGCTCTATTGTCGATTATGGGTGCTTCCCCTCCTAAATTCCAGCTGGCAGTTTGCTTAGCTGGTGGTGTTCCTGTATAAACATACGTTTTACTGTTTCCTACAGTAGGCGTGCCAGATCCAGCACCAAAAATAAAGGATATGGTATTGCTATAATCAAGTGCACCGTCTCCAAGGAGGCAGAATGTCACATTTGTTTGATCCCACGGTGTAGTATTGTTTGAAGTAAGGACAGTGCAATCAATGGTTCCATTCCCATTTGGCAATGCCCATCCTTGGAAGAATGAAGGAAAATGTAAAGAAGCTGTATTGGTGCCGATTGTAGAGCTAAAGGAGGCGGGGGCCGCAGTGGTTTGTAAGGAAACAGGCGCTGTTGTTGTAGCGTTTGCTTGATAAACAAATACAGAAAATAGAGTGATAAGGTAAAAAACAATCTTTTTTAACGTATTTTTCATGCTTTAAAATCCTTTTTTTTTAATGACTTAACATTATCCATTTTTAACTTTAGCAAGGGGATGGTTCTATTAGCCAGGGTTTTATGAATCTTAAAAAAAATAGTTGCCTGTAATTGTTTTTAAGTGGATCTAGCGTAATTCAAAGGATTTTCTAGCAAAATCTAAAATGATGGAAAAGATGATAATGGCAATGCTAAAGTTATGTTGTAGTACTTAATTTTTCAAATAATCAGTTTAATTACAAAAAAGGAGTTATATGAAAATAATCAATTATAAACTGCTTGCCGCTGTGATGGCACTACTTTGTGTCTCGCAGAATGCACATATGGCGGGGGTAAAAGCTGGTGCTGTGTCATCAGCAGCTGTTTCTGCGCCATATGAAGCACCGGAATCTTTTGCTGTTGCAGAAAAAAATGTATTTGAGCCGTATGCTACTTCAGGTGGTAAGTGGAAAGTTGGTTGTACCTGGTCTTGTGAGTGGGATTGGTTCGGGGAATGGAAAACAGACATCCCAGGTTATTTTTTGTTTGAATATATCCCAGCTGATGTTAAAGTTGATTCAACAAACGGAACCAAGCTTCAAGATAATGGAAGATTTGAATCTTATTGGGCCCCTGCCCCTCTTCCTGCTAATACAATCCCTCATGGTATTGGTTTTAGTAGTACTTTGCCTAATATTGGTACAGTTTCTACTTCTGGGCCAAAACTTCCCTTGCTTCTTGTTTTAAATAGTGTAGGTCTTTCCGCTGGCGGAGGTTACAACGGTAAGGGGAATAGAGATCCAGGTATTTTGAGACATCAGCCTCCGCTGATAGCCTCAGAGGCATTGCCTCCTTTTGGAACGATTAGAGCTAATGTTGCAGCTTCTAATACTTTTCCTGGTTTAGATTCTCGTTATCATTGGGGACCTAGACCTCCTAAGACTATGCCAGCTAATTGTTTTAAGATGGCTGAGCCAAAATCGAATTCTATGTATTTGGTTGAACTTAACCAAATAGAAAACACCTTACAAGTCTGGGCAAAGCCTTTAGGCGCTGCAAGAAGTGCTTATGAACCTGTTATTATTGATCCTGCTGCTCAAGGAATGATATCAGATTCTATGGCAGCATGTGAAACGCCAGCACAGTATTTTACCTTTGTTGCAGATACTATTATGACGTATGGACTTTGGGCAAATGGAAACGGGTCAGCGTCTCAGGCTTGGCCAATTCAGTATTCAGTTTCTCAAGTACAGTCCTTGGTCTCAGGCAGTACAGTAGCATCTAAAGCTCCAGACTTATTAGTATGTCCCGTTGGTTCATTCTTTTTGCATCGTGTTGGTGGTACAACAGGAAGTTTTCTTCGTGCTCCATCTTGGTTTGATAATTGGGCTACTGCAGTTCCAGGAAACTTTGAGTTTTCTTTTGATACTGATTTGAACCACGATATTATGGTTGGATTCAGTCCTACCAAACTTTCTGGCGCTGCTGCAGCAACTGTTCCATTAGTTCTGAAAATAGGTATTAATAATAATCAACATGGATGTGTATTATTTAATATGTCTCCTTGCGAATCAGCAGATGAAGTGGGAAGAAGCACTGAGTTTCCTGCAAGAATCCCGACTGATTTGTATGGTCAGAGTGGTAATCTGACTCAAGCGATTAGTATTAAAGTAGTCTTAAAGCAGTCAGCTCCAAATGTGAATGGCACTAAAGGAATTTTATCTGTTTGGGCTAAAAAGCCTGGAGCGCCAGATGCGTCTTATATACAAATTTTTGACGGTGATATAGAGCCTACTATTGCAGCTATGATTGCTGAAGCACCTGCAAATTTGAAGTATTTTAGCTTGACCAAAGGTAATGATCAGGCGATGGACGTAAAGGATGGGTTCTTTACAAATGTTGTTATAAAAGTGCCGAACGCCCCGGCTGCAGATAAACCAGCTGTTGAAAAGCCTGCAGATAAACCAGCTGTTGAAAAGCCTGCAGATAAACCAGCTGTTGAAAAGCCTGCAGTTAAGCCTGGTTACTTGAGAAAGAAAAAAAGAGGCAAGGGCAAAAAAAACAAAAAATCATCAATTGATACTCCAGCTAACCCTGAGCAACCAGATGAAAAGCCAGCTGATAAGAAAACAACAGATGAAAAGCCAGCTGATAAGAAAACAACAGATGAAAAGCCAGCTGAAAAAAAAGCAGCTAAAGAAAAAAATAGTTCTGTAAGGAAAAACAACAAAAAAGCAGCGGCAAAAAAAGCAGCGGCAAAAAAAGCAGCGGCAAAAAAAGCAGCGGCAAAAAAAGCAGCGGCAAAAAAAGCAGATGACAAAAAAGCAGATGACAAAAAAGCAGATGACAAAAAAGCAGATGAAGCGGCCAAATAATAAATAAGTTACACAGCTTAAAATTTCTACGGCCAATAAAAAGAAGGGGCGCCTCTAACTTGAGGCGCCCCTTCTTTTTATTGCATACTTTTTCTATACTATGGGCTATCTGGTACTAGCTTTTGGCAGCGTGGCAGAGGTTTTTAGAATAATTTATGAGGGGTCTACTGTTATGTTCAATTTTCTCAAAGAAAAAATTAAAAAAATTTATACTTCTGTTACGCAAGGAATGCAGACGTTGTTTGGTCAGAGTGGTTCTTTTGATGAATCCTTTTTAAAAAAGCTAGCAACGGTACTTATTGCTGCTGATACAGGTATTTCTACTACTAATGTCATAATTGAACAACTTAAAAATGGAATGCAGCGTGCGGCTATCAGTGACTTAACACAAGCAAAAGTAGCTCTTGAAAAAATTTTAATCGAAATGTTACAACCTACAATTCC
>CAIKAH010000022.1 GCA_903825355.1 uncultured bacterium
CGTGCTCAATGTCCCAAAGCTTTATGTTTTCACCGGAAGCTGCAAATAAGAGGTCTGGACTACGATCTTCATCAAAAGCCATATTAGTGATTGGTGAGCTATCCACTGGAGTCTAACTGATGTTTTGGAACTGATCTAGATCCCAATACTTAACTGTCCTATCAGTTGAGCCATTAGCAAGTGCTAAATTTTATGGGTTAAACTAAATGCAAGTGACTGCCTGGCTAGGAAACTAAAAGTTTGCGAAAGTTTTCCCAGATTTTATGTCCCATATTCTGACTGAGCCATCTTCAGAACCAGAGGCAACCCATCTTGCATCAGGAGATAATTATACAGCATTAATTCTACCAGTATGTTCCTTGTATGTATAGACACACTTCCCAGATCTAATGTCCCATACCTTGACCTTGGTGTCTTCAGAACCAGATACCAGAGTGTTCTATTCCTACCCATCACTAATCAAGCATGAGCACCTTGTTTGATGACCGAGAAACTTTATCATTTCTTTCTTTGTCTCAAGGTCCCACATGTGTACCGTACCACCGACTGTGCCAGAAAATATTTGCTCGGCATTAGAACTAAAGGTTAGCTCTGTGACCCCAGTCATGTGTCCATTTATCACCTTAACAACTTAAATTTACTGAGAAAGGACTTACCAGCTTGGGGAGATTTTTACTCAATTTCCACAAATACACGTTTTTCTGATCATCACCAGCAGCAATCAATTGAAAGTTACTTCCACCGAACTTTGCACACGTTATTTTTGCACCACTTTGCACCTAATAATCGTTCTATTTCATCACTAAAAACCAAGAGTTGATAAGGCAATAAACTTTCTTACATCTTTTCTTTTCAAATTTGTTCATTTTTAAATTTTATATTAAAATGCAATTTGCGCTAAAATAATGGGGTTTTGTTGTTAAACTAGCGATTCTGCATTATTACTATTTTAAGAGGTTTCTATGTTTATTGATACTCACTGCCATTTAAATATGATTGCTCCAAAGCAGCCACTTGAACCGCTGAAAGAGCATCATTTTTCTGTAATAGAAGAGGCTATTGAAGAGTCGCGGATTGCTGATGTAACCACTATTATTAATGTTGGCACTGATTTAATTG
The DNA here is from genome assembly GCA_903825355.1 of uncultured bacterium. GTDB lineage: Bacteria > Babelota > Babeliae > Babelales > RVW-14 > CAIKAH01. Next base: position 1,120 of record CAIKAH010000022.1, read on the forward strand.
AAAGTGAAGCCTCAGTCTTGATTGCGCAGCGCTATCAAGATGTTTTTGCTACGGTTGGTGTACATCCAACAGATTGTAATCAGTTGCCAAAAAGTACACACGACACAATAGTGGCGCTTAAGAAATTGGTATCCGATAAGGAGTACAATAAAATTGTTGCGATTGGTGAAATTGGGTTAGATTTTTATCACAAACCCTATGAAGAGCAAAAACAAAAAGATTACTGTCGCGCGCAAATTGAACTAGCGCTTGCCAATGATTTACCGGTGGTAATCCACGTGCGTGAGGCAGCCGATGCAATGCTAGCAGTTTTAGAGGAATATGTTTCGCAGGGATTGCGAGGAGTATTGCACTGTTTTCAGCAGCAACAATATGTTGCAGATCAAGCGTGTAACTGGGGGCTGCTGGTCGGGCTTGATGGTCCTATTAACTACCCAAAAAACGCTTGGCTGCGCGAAATATTTGCCAAAATACCGCTCGAGCATATTGTGCTTGAAACAGATGCCCCATTTTTACCGCCTCAACAATTGCGCGGCAAACCAAATAGGCCAGCGTATATTCCACTTATTGCGCAAGAATTAGCTCTGTTAAAAAATATTGACGTGGCTGTTGTTGAAAAACAAACAACAGCCAACGCTATAAAATTATTTGGGCTTGAAATTTAAGTATCAGCTTATCCTGAGATTAGTTCAATCGGCCACAAGCTCCTTAGAGCGAGAAAGTGCGGGTGCTAGATTTTAACTTGCATGTGATGCATTACCATGTTTTCAGTGTTGTCGCGGTAGTGGTGGATGGCAAAAAACTGCATGTCGCTTAGAGCTGGCAGCGTAAGCTGTGTTAACGCGCATCCACTAATATTTAAGGCAATGTTAAATGCTTGTGTGGTAATTGTATTCAAGATAAACAGATCAAACAGCTCGTTCTGCATGCAAGCATTATGCTTTTCAATGGCAAACGTATTTTCTTCATGCTGTGTTTTGATTACTGGCAATAGAGTGCTCATGCCATCTGTTGCTGGCGCCGTTGCCTGCCATAATTGCTGTAAGCCATTGGTGAGGCTCTGTGCAGTTGATGCGGTGCGGGTACAGCGTATGGCTCTTTGCTGATTAAGCAATTTTGCAATGCGCACAGCAACATCTATATAGCCAGCTGTAATAAGGCTAGCATGGGCCTGTTGTGCATTCTCAATAGTGCAAGGAGCGTGTTCGTGAATTTCTTGGGAGAGCCCAAATGGGTATAAATAGGGAGCGAGTTTGAGCGTTTTTTGTAGACCTGCTCGAATATCAAAGTATTTATTTTGTTCAAAGAGACCGTGTGCACCTGCGGTAGCATGTGCAGCCGCTAAAGCGGCCCCCGCTGGTATTGCTTTCCATAGCGAATAATTGCGTGATTTTAGTATGGTGCTTATGCCCACCATTCTACCAACTGGACTGGAAAGTAATTGATTGCTAAGCATGTATGAACCAATACCAAGAAAAGGGGTGATTTTATTAAAGCATGCTTCCCATATATTTGGGGCCTGAATCGCTCCGCGTAGCGATGGTAATATTCTATTTTCAGGCAAAAAATTATATATAGACATATTGATACATGCTTGTATGGATCCCGGTACTAACATACTCATAGCCCACAGTAGTCCTGTTGAACAAGCAAGCTTGGTTCCTTGCTTCAGACGTTCAAAGCAATAACGACTTTTGCTGTTATAATTATGGCTTTGATCACTTACTGCCGGGTCTGCGGTTTGAGTGGCAAAAAGCAAAGCAGCAGCGGTTTCTGGTTCAACATGCTCTCCACATGCCTGCTCAAGTTCGCGTACATGTTGTTCGTATGCAGCAATCGATGCTGGATTTTGGATAAATTTTTGGACAAACCCAGCTAACGTAGCCTGTTGCTCAGGATGTTCAAGAATATTGATAATTGTTTCTGCTCCCAAGGCTGTACTTGCCAAGTGAATTTGCAAGATGCTAACATAGGGGGCCAAGAAATTATACTGTTTTGCGGGTTCTTGGCTGGTTGCCATTAACATGCCCATTGCTTGATAAGCCTGCATGAGAGCTTGTTGCTCTTCCAGGGTAGGCGCCTGACCATCGGGAGCTGTTTCGCATTGGTGCTGAAACCAAGTCATTCGGGCAGCTTGGCGGAGGGGGGATGCTAAAGCTTTATCTACAAGCTCATTTTCAGCTTCTGCAGCCATTATAAAAGTTTGGGCTGCAAAAACAGTCCCGAGTACGAGTAAGAGTTTTAATTGCTGAAAATGAACCATGATAACCTCCTGATATTTAAATCAAATTTTAAAAAACATGACTACTGAGCAAATGGATTTGCCTCTTCTTGTATCACAAAAGGGTTTGGTTCTCCTGGCAACTGAGCTTGTTGTCTTCTGCATCTACTCAATAAATTACGGCACAATCTAGGCCCACATTTTACCGTTAGATAGAGTGCAGCAATTGTTCCCACTATTTTCCAGGTATTAGGGTCAATAGCCGCAAGGTAAGCACCTATGCTACCACAGGTTGCAGAGAGCCAACTTGCTGCAGATCGTGCGTTGCTGCAGACGCTTTCGCATACATATTCTGGGTTCAGGAAGGCTTGTACTTCATTGAGTTTTTCTTGGGTTACGGTATTAATGCGAGCCAAGTAACCATCGGCACAAGATCGAGTTGCTGCATCAGCATTAGTGTATAATTTTTCAGCAAAGGCTGTTTTTATGCGTACTAATTCATTAAAAGCTGTTTTTAAAAAATCGCGCGCCGCTTGTCCCTCTGGAGTAGGATCTGCTGCCTGATTGAATAATGTCTCTACGCAACTAGGGTCTTTAAGGCAGGAGTTGCTTGCCCAGATGGAGCTTGGCCTAGTAATAGCATCTTGTACATAGGTGTTTGCTTGCGAAATATTTTCTGCAAGCGCTGCATAGGCTTTGCTAGCGCACGTATCGCTGGTAGTAGTGTCAGTTGATAGCATTCTAAAACTCTTGGCGTGTTGTTCGGCACAAGGTGTTAATAATTGTGGCATCCAAGATGCAGTGCTTTGTATCCGCAGCCCCATATCTTTTAAACAGTCAGTAGTGCTGCTAAAAAGATTGTACATGTTATTACGTAATGCGCTGAAAGTAGCAGCAAGCTCTTTGGGCGCAGCAGTAGCAAGGTGTGTAGCTGCTGTGGTTACTTTAGCGCTTGTGGTTGCTACGGCAGTAGTTGTCGCACTAACTATTGTGGCTACCACAGGGCTTGGCTGTGAGTGCCCAAAGCCGGTTGAGCATACGTTTTCAGCTCCACGTAACAGAGTGGGAGCTATGGTAATAACCCCCATTAAAACTACATATTTTAACTGCTGAAACCTAACCATTATAACCTCCATTTCCCCTGAGCTAATGGCTCAGTAAGGATTTTATTCTATGCCAAGATGGCTTGGTGCATCGAAATAACAGGAAAGGCCAAGTGCTAATAAAGCACCAACTCTTTTGCCTACCCATTCAGAGCCGCATGTTTTGCCAATATACTTGCCTGCTTGATAGCCTATTGCCATAGCTGTTCCATGAGTAAGAAAGCGCTTAGCAAGCTCTCCTCGTATATCTTTGCCACTTTTTGCAGTGCCGCCATGAAAAGCTTTATCGCCAAAATTTAGCATATCGTGCCATGCTTGTGATAACCATTTTTTGCAATGCGATAGGACACGAATAGGATTGTTAGTTGCTGCTTTAAAAGTTGCTACATGCTCATTAGGAAGAGGCATTACTTTGTCTAAGTACTGTTTAATGTCTTCGGCATGCGCTCCTTTTGCGCGACAAGCATTTTCGATATATCTTCTGGTATCAACAATAGATTCATACTGTTGTCGTAACGCATTTCTGGTTGCATCAGCTAAATCATCAGAGCCAGTTGTTTTTGAGAATTCATGGTCAATTTCTCCTGGTGTTGATGCATATATATTTTTGTACCAGGACAGGGTGTTTAAAATGCCATCCGTGTTGGTTGTGCTTGTAGGATCGCCAAATAAAATTTTCTCGGCTTCTTTAAGGCCTTCAGCCATTGCTTTATTGCGAGTATCGGTAATATGTCCGTCAGAGAGTGACTGAACAAGCGTTGCTTTATGATCATAATAATTAGCGTGCTGGCTTATGGCCGGTTTAAAAAAACCAAAATTAGTTCTGTCTACACCTTGGTTTCCCTTGAACACTTCCCACCATTTTTCTATGCCTAAGCCTGATTGCTTTGCAACGTTTGGGTCTAGGAGTTTAAAGCTGTAGTCAGTATAAAAATTTGGCAAGAGAGGAATATACGATAACAACCTTAGAGGAATATACGATAACAACCGTGCTATAGCTGGGGTAGGTCCATTTCCTACTATCCAAGAGGTATTTACCAGATTATAAGCATTTTGTTGTGCCAAATCCAAAAATTTAGCGGCAGGGTTGGTGCAGTAACTATCACTCAAGTTGAGGACTGGCGCTGCTTGCGTGGTGGCGTTTATGCAGGCAACAAGTGCTAATGCTAAAATAATTTTATTCATGATAACCTCTACTGACTGTATAAATATTGCGTACTATGTCAAATTGACATACATTTCTAAGGACATGTTTCAGCTTACTTGGCGTAGCTAGGAGCGTCAAACGGGTCAGTAGAGGTTAATTACAGCTATAATTGAGAATTATCGTTTACGATATAAAAGATACGTTTTGAAGCGGTCAAGACCAACATGGCTAAGCGCTCCGGTCGACAAAAAAATACAGCTTGTCAGTAATTCATTCATGTGTCCGGGTTGCTGGTGAGCAACTAGCCCTGCAATAGCCAAGGGAGTGACAATCAAAAAGACTGGGTTATGGGTAATGCCCCGGTGACGTAGTACTTGAAAAAGACCACATAGAAAAAGTAGAACAAAAAAGGCTCGGCGGTTAATGATAAATGAGATGGGAAGAATAAAAATCATACTTTTATAAAAAGTTTTTTGCATATTGCTGGCCACATCAATATCTGGAAGAATGGAACCGAGTAAGGTGACTCCCAGTAAAAAAGTATGCTGGGGTAAACCAAATCCAGTCATTAAGCTTGTTTGCTTCATTATACAATAAAGGCCTGCAAAAACGATACCCCCTGCAAGGAGGTGAACGCGTGAGTTAGGCATAGGTTTTCCCCTAGGCTAAGCGACTCAGCGTAGTTCCTGGGTAATAAAAGTCCAAAATCTTGGCAATATTCCAACCACGGGTAAGCAATTCTTTGCAGCCAAACTGGCATACCCCTTTTTGGTGTCCATCGCCACGCCCTTCAATTACGATGCGGTTACGAATACTTTTAGCCGTAAAGTTAACACTTTTTGCCCGAGGAGATAGCGAACGCCGTATATCGCGCCCGCTTATTGTTACGCTGTTTTTGTTACTACCAGTAATCTTTACTTTATGTACAACACCCGCCTTGTCAGCGTCAATAACTTTAATACCGGTTATGGTATTTAATTTCTTCAATTTCTCTGCAATGTTAGCATTAGCTCGTAGCTTGGTAAGAAACTGTTGGTTGCTTACATCAATTTTCCAACTGTAATGAGCACATCCAGCGCAGTAGATACATTTTTTGGTGCGCATGAGGTATGGCTTGGAAGTATCTTTACAGCGCATAAGTGCTGGTACTGACCCGCCACAGCAAATATCAAACATGGTAAGCGCAATTTTTCCTTTATAGGTAAGTACTTGTCCTTCGGTTTCATCAACCGCTTGTCTGATATGGGCAATAGTGTGAGTGCCATTGTACACCTGGTGCAAGTTGGTATTGCGAATATCATAGTATTTATAGGGAGAAGAGTTGGTGCGCGATTTGTTCATTAAATAGGCTGCATAGCTGCGAGATATAATTGCTTGGATTTTTTGCATATCCATAGGCCATGAGGGGAGGCTTTCGCAACGGACTACTGCGTATACATAGTTTTCAATCGGTACTTTATTAATAACAAGCACTTTTTTATGCTCACGATCAAGGCGAATAATAATATTGCCTTCGTACGTTTTACTACCAACGGTAAGTTTGCGATGAGGACTTGCAATCTCGATGCTATTGTGTTTTAGCCGGCGGTATTTCCCATCTTTACACTCAAGGTAAAGACGGTTTTCAGAGCAGAGTATATTTAACTTTTCGGTATCAAAAAGTACCCCTGTAGGGGTATCTGCGGGACAAGAAAGGATGAAACTGTTTTTGCTTTGTACCACCAGCCGCGAATCACTAGGTAATTCGTGTTCTTCAAGTAGTACCCGAATTTTTTTTATATCGTTATCAGGCATTGTCCGTACCTGCTCAGGGATGATGTCTTTGGACTGGTCTTCAGGAAAAAGTGCCAGCATATTGCAAATCATAATGAATGCAAAGATACCGTATTTTTTTCGTACACTACTGATAGTGCTTGATCTATGTGAAGAGAAAGAACGCGTAATAATAGGCATAAGGCAGGTTCCAGATGTGAAAAAGTATTACTTAGAAATGCAAGCCATAGTCTGCTAATGCTTTAGCAAAAGGAGCGGGAATTTTTTTCTTGGTGTCAACACCCTGGTTTGCAAGAGCATCTGCCTCAACGTTGTGTTCACGGTATACATGTTTAAAGCTAGTGGTATGGCCACGCATATGCTCTACAATAATACGTTTGAGGGCTTGTAACTGTTCATTTTTTACTTTATAAATGCCGTTCATTTGTTTGATCAGCAGCTCGGAATCTGAAAAAAAATAAAGAGGTGCAGCGGAGATTGTTTTGTCTTTAAAAAGCTTTTTAATAAATAGGATAGCCAGCAATAATGCCAAATACTCAGCCTGATTATTTGTTTTTTTGCCTAAAAATATTCCCTCTGCCAATACTAGTTTTTGTGCTTGGCTTATGTAAATGCCAGCACCAGCTGGTCCGGGATTTCCCCGTGAAGCCCCATCAATAAAAATATGGAGTGGCTCATGAGTAATGATCGGAGCAGGATCTTTGCTAGAGTTAGGTTGAGGGAGGCCAAAAAGGGTTGTTTGATTATCCATGGTGGTTATTGTGAGGTGGTTGGAGCTGAGATTGTAGGTGTTGTATACACTAACAAGCGGTTACACAGCATGCAGGTGATAACTTCATTATGGCGTAACTTAATAAGCATTTGTGCTTGTAATGGATAAAAACAGCCGCCGCACGAATCTTTTTGTACAATGACAACAGGGTCTTGCATGTGTATTTTCATACGTTTATAAATAGGGGCCCAATGGTCATCGAATAGATTTACTAATGCTTGCTGCTCTTCCTGTGTAGTTGCTAGTAGCGATTGTGTCTGTTCAATATCTTGTTGCAAGCTAGCTACGGTAACTCTAAGTTTTTCAAGCTGGCTATCTACAAGGGGGTTTTGAGAAATTTGCTCATGTTGAAATGTTTCATAAGCTAGCCATTGATCAACTTGTAAGTCGTTTAAAGTTTCTTTTTTTCGGCTGAGCATAGCAATCTCGTGCTCAAGCGCTCTAAGTTGTTTTTCTGCTGTAATGATACTAAGTTGGCGATGCTTATGCTTAAGGTCTTCATCAATAGAGCGTAGCTCAAGCTCGAGGTCATCAATTGCTTTTTTCATAGCTATTAATTTTTTAGGAGCAGTAGCATGTTCTGCTTCAGCAGCATCCAGTTGAGTCTGCTGTTGTTGCAACTGCTTGGTGAGGGTAGCAATATGATGTTCATGATGTGCGATGAGTGCGTCACACGACGCAATATGTAGCAAAAGCGCGTGAGGAGCAGGCGTTGCCATGTATTCTCCTTTTTATGTTTTTTGCTGGCTTAAAATAAGCTAAGAGGTTGTGTGTGCTTTTATCCGCGTCTGCTTCTAGCTTACATGTAGCTATAGCTTTGGCGATGGCTGGTGGGCCCACCTGGACTTGAACCAGGGACCTTTCGGTTATGAGCCGACTGCTCTAACCGACTGAGCTATGGGCCCGACACAACAGAACTAATTTTAGATTAATTTTTACACATTGTGAAGCAAAAAATCTTACTGATATTTCATGAACAAGAAGCTCTATTTAATCTCCTTGTAGCTTTTTTTAGTGGATTCAGTTTTCTCTGGTTGGCGTTGTTCAGAATTTAGGTTTTGTATTTTGACAGCCTCAGTAAGAGCTATCCTACTAAATAAATAAGCTTCCTAAAGAAGCTTATTTTTAGTTTTGTAATTGGTCATTTTTTGTTATTATTCTCCCCTATTATGATATTTTTTCAATAAAACAGCATGGAAAATTCGTATGAAAAAATTAATAATGTTGCTCGCTTTGGCTGGCTTTGCCTTGACTATTCACGTTGGTATTGGTGCGCATAATGGCTATCGACATAAAACTACACGTGCTCAAAAAAGAAGGCATGCGTATCGCGTGTTGACTCACAGCAGGCAGCTAAAAACTGATTATAGTTCTCCCCTTTCAGGAGCAGCGATTGATTCAGTTCATGGGTCTGGAACGAGCGTGCATGGTAAATTTTCAATAAAAAAGACTATTTTAGTGTTGCTATTATTGTGTGCACAACCTATGTGTTTGCATGCGGCCGATCAAGAGCTCATGGCACATGCCATACAACGAGTGGGTAGTATGTGGCCTGCTATTGCCGACCGTATGGGGTTGCCGGAGAATTTTTTGGTTCTTCTTAGTGGATATAATCGTTGTGATTTTGGTTATGAACACGCTGATTTAGAAGTGATGGATAAGCTTGGTTTCGATGAGTATGCTGAACAATCAGTGCATGAAGATCCGTGGTGCCCTAAGGCTTCTATTGAGATAGCTATTGATAGAGCGGTTCAGTCTACTGATGATGCGCTTGCGTGGACTATCGGTCATGAAATGACGCATGCTAAGTACGATTGTAATAAATTATCAATGGTGCTTTTTGCTTTGGTAGATCAAGAACTTGCCGTGTTCGAGCTGCAAGGAGAATGCCTGTTTAGCCGTCCGTTACTACGATCAGAAGTAGAAATAATAGAAGAATTTGAGTTGCAAACATATCTTGCTCCATTTCCTCCTGGCGTAACGCTTGAGATTGTACAATTGCATCTAAAAAAAGCAATGGCTCTTGGCTTAGCGATAAGACGCCTTGGAGAGTTTCGTGCAGATAGGATAGGTTGTGAGGTTGCAATGATACCAGATTGTGCCTCTACTGTGAAAGAACTTTATTCAGGCTTTACTGAAGAGAATGATTGCGATACTAATCATCCTACCGATAAAGAACGAGTTGCGGCATTAGATGAGATGTCGAAGCAAGGAGTGGTTTCGGAAGCTCTTGATATCAGTGGTCGATATTCAGATGAAGAGATATTGTCAATAGCAGAACAAGCGTTAAGAATAAAGCAGCAATGCTTAAAAATGTTAAGAATGCTGCAGGAAACAAGCGAGTAAATCTTGCAAGATGAGATAGCCGGAGGGATTTAGCTTTAAGCAAATCCCAAAATTGTACTTTTTATACTAGTAGCAAAAAATCTCGTACGCGGCACGAATAGCCGTATTCATTGTCGTACCAAGCAAATACTTTGCCCATGGAGCCTGTGGCTTGAGTAAGTAGGCTATCGATGATGCATGAAGCGCTGCTGCCTTTAAAGTCGGATGATACGAGCGGTTTGTCTTCGTACTGCATAATGTGCTTGAGCCGTCCTGTGCTGGCGATTTTAAACGCGTTATTAATTGCGTCTACTGATAATGGTTTGCTCGCCACAAAGCTAAAATCAAGTAACGAGACGGTTGGGGTCGGCACACGAATGGCAACGGCGTCAATGCTGCCTGCAAGGTCAGGGAAAATTTTAGCAATTAAACTTTTTGCTCCCGTTTTGGTAGGGATCATATTGAGGGTTGCCGCGCGGGCACGGCGGGGGTCTTTGTGTTCAATATCAAGTAATACTTGATCATTAGTGTATGAATGAATGGTTGTCATAAGGCCGCTCCTAAGCTGAAATGCCTCGTGAAGTACTTTGATTACCGGTGCAAAGCAGTTGGTGGTGCAACTGCCCAGCGAGATAATATGATGTTTTGTTTGATCGTAGGTTTGGTCATTAACGCCAATAATGATGGTCACATGAGCATTTTTTGCAGGTGCAGTAATCAGTACTTTTTTAGCACCAGCAGCCAGATGAGCTTGTGCTGTTTCTCCATCCGTAAATGCCCCAGATGATTCAACTACTGCGTCAATGCTAAGCTGTTTCCATGGCAAATTTGCAGGGTCTTTTTCAGAAAATAGTGCAATTGTTTTGCCATTGATGACGAGCGATTTTTCATCTGAGGTCACCGTGCCAGGAAATGGGCCCATAAGGCTATCGTAAGCGAAAAGAAGGGCAAGATTATCTGGCTTTGAGGGGCCAAGATTGATAGCAACAACATCGATCTGAGAGTCTAAGCTTTTTTCTAAGAGCGTGCGCAGTACGGTCCGGCCAATGCGGCCAAATCCATTAATCGCTATTTTTTTCATAGGTTTTCCTTTTGCAAATATAAAAAAATTTAAGGCTAGCTTTTTTTTGAGTGATAGGATACATTTCCCTCTTCTTTTTAATCATTAATGTACATTTTTTTGAAAGAAAAACGTATGAAGGGCACATTCTGGTCTGTTTTAAGCATAATGGTACTGGTTTCTGTATCTGGAGCACAAGCTGGAGCAAAATCAAATAATCGAAGCACTAGGGAAGGGATCGTGGCTGTAAAAGACGATGAAAGTAAGCGTTTTTCGTGTGCAGAGTGCCCTAAGGTTTTTGCAAGAAAAGCTTCTTTGAAAACGCATATTTTACGTCATCGTAATATTCGTAATTTTTCTTGTGAGCAGTGTAGCGCTCGTTTTGTTACGAAAGGTGGTTTTGACCGTCATCGTGCTACGCACTTAAATTTTCAGCAACGGGTTGAACAAGGTATAAAAACATTTTCATGTTCGATTTGTTTGGCAACATTTCTTGAAAGAACCAAACTAGAGCGCCATATGAAAGTGCATACTGCTCCTAATGCTGGTCGATGTAAGCGTCATAAATGTCCACATTGTCCTACTTATTTTGTACAGTTGAGAAGACTTAACGCTCATATTGAGGCGCATCGTGCCTTTGAGATAGAACAAGAACAAGAAAAAAAACTCCTTAAGGGGTTGTTGCTTGAAGAGTTTGAGCCGCAAGAGCTAGAGCTAAAAACTGAATAAAAATGATAATAGAAGGATTTTTTTATGTACAAACACATTTTTTTAGTTGCACTGCTTTTTAGTGCAGAAGTTGATTTGAGACCTTCAGAAGCAATAAGTTCAGAAGCGTCAATCTCTGAAGAAGCCAAGACAGCGCTGGAAGCAGAGCTTGCTGCTAATAGCGGGCAGGTACGGTGTGCTTTTACTGCAACAGGTAAATCAAAATTGCCTGACGATATAATACAAAAACTACAATTAATTTATCAGATTTATCCTGATAAAAGGCAAGAAGGGCCGAATTTGGATAGATTTAGAGTTCTAGCTCCTTGGGCTGAATGCATTCGTGATAGTGTGAATACACTGCCAACGTTAAGAGAATTGCAGCGCGAGCTTGAAACGTATAATTTTGAAGCACTAAATCGTTTAAGCACAGCAGTGGATGAGGTATTAGAAAGACTTTTGCCAATGCAAGAAATAGGTTTCGTAGACTATTTCGCCTATTTTTATGATGTTTATAGAGCTTTGCCTGTAGCGAGACGAGGTTGGTCTGATGAGCTGAAAACTTGGATAGAAAATTATAGAAAAATAATAAATGATCAATTGGATAAATTAAAAGACTGCCCTAAGAGCTTATACGGAGAATAACATTCAGAACTTGCGTTCTATTTTTCGACAGGCTCAGGAAGAGCAGTGTGATCATTTTTTTCGATAATCAAAAGCTGAATATTTCATAATAAAAATCAATATAATTTAGATAGTTATTTAACGCAAATCCCACATTATAACA
>CAIKAH010000023.1 GCA_903825355.1 uncultured bacterium
ATCCAGCCTACGCCAAGGCTATGCCGGAAAGGGTAGGGTGAAAAACAGCAAAACATTGATCAGGAGGTGTTATTGCTGTTTTTGTGATTTTTTAAATTGAGAAGAGGGGCTGTTTGGCTACAACCCCTCTGTGTGGTCTGTGTTTTATGCTGCCGGCAAGCCTGAGCGAGCACGGTTTGCTGCAACCATGGCGTTGATATCAGCAATCACTGCTGCATGTTCCCTTGTTGCTCTAATCCGGAATTCGATGAGATTTTGATTGTTGTAAGCCTGGAGGAAAGCGAGGTTAGGGTTATTGCTGAGATCAAGAGTAATAAGGCCTGGATTGTTGGAGGCCTGAAGGCAAGTGAGAGCAGGGTTATGGTTGAGATTAAGAGTGGTAAGACCTGTATTTGAGGCATTAAGATAAGTGAGAGCAGGGTTATTGCTGAGATCAAGAGTGGTAAGTCCTGTATTAAAAGAGGCAGTAAGTGCATTGAGTGAGCAAGAGGTTATGGCGATAGAGCTCCGTGAGGGTAAAGCTTGTAAGTGTAGTTTGTTTTGTTTTGGAGAGCACAAGACCAAATCAATAATAAGCTGTGCGAGTTTGTTGTCATGTGGTAAGCCGTGTAATGGAGCGAAGTTGAGTTTGTAGTCACTGGCATCATTAAAGTCATTAAACACAGCCCCTAGGTTAACTGTTTCGTCAAGATTATCACCACTGCGGTCTTGCTTCCACCAAGTGTAGCGGTATGCCATTTTGATGCGTTCATCATCCTCTGGCAGAGAATAAAACAGTTCACGTGCTTTTGTAAGCGATTTGCCGGTAAGAGCAGCTACTGCTTCGACTAAAGCATGTGTATATGGTTCTTGGATTAGGCTGATTTTAGCAAGGGCAGCGCGAGGTACTGTGCTTGTGCCAGTAGGTAGTTTTAAATTGTTTATAGTCATGGCTATGCGTTGTTTGGCTGCGACCTTGCCAGGGGTGCTTGTTGCAGCTAGGGCTTTTAGATCATCATATGACAGAAATGAAGTGAATGTTGAATCTGATAAAACAGTGCCAAAGTCATGAGATGGAGCTGGTGCAGCAGCCGGTAACGATAAAACAGAAAGGCTTATCGTGATGGCGAAGAGGGAAGGTGCTCGTTTCATGATGGCTCCATTTTGCAAAAATCAGACTAATTAGATTTCTAATGGAATTATATGCTATTGCTTAGGATATGCAACAATTTACCAGTGTGTAGATCTGTAAGGTTAGACTTTGCAGGGCAAGGCAGTGAAACACTTATGCAGGATATAGTATTGCTATTTTTGTGGTACTTGCTTGTAAGCTTTTTGCAGGTCTTGCTCAAATAACTGGTGCAAGCTGTTATTTACTCTTAAAAACCAAAATGCCTTTGTTTCTGTTTCGCGTAGGCAGAGTTTAATAAAATCTGAACGCTTCATGAGATGCCTTTTGGTTGCATTCTTATTTCAACAAAGCGTTCGGAGGGTAGCCCGTTGTCATCAAACTCGATTGGGTAGAAAATGTTAAAGTCTTATTTTCTGCTTTCTGACTCATCACGAGCTGGTCGTTCTGTGGTTTAAGCGGTGTAAAGTATGGGGGCCAGTTTGCTTGCTACTAAGTCGAAAAAAGTGATCTTTTCCGGGCATTTTACTTCCTTTTTGATTTGTCCTTAATATACAATTAGGATTAATGTCGTTGTGGTGGAAAATAAACAATGGAGGGGTTTATTGATGATGATTTCAAGGTTTTATTTTTGTTTTGGTATTATTCTATTGTTTCTTTCTACTTCATTACTGGGCGCAGATGATCTTGTTTTTGCCTCAAGAAAAAATGACGTTTCTAAGGTAAAGCAGTGTATAGCTGAAGGGATGCATCCTGACCAGGAAGATGAGTTAACCAATACTGCATTGATGTGGGCTGCTTCGAATGGGAATATAGAAATTGCTGAATTTTTGATTACAGCTGGTGCTGATTCTAATAAAAAAAGACATCGGGGAGATGGTTTTGATGGATTTACTCCATTGTGCTTTGCTTTGCACGCAAAGCAGGTATCTATAATTCCTCTACTGCTGTCAAAAACAGATCTTAATAGACTAGACGTTAATCCACTTTCTATTGCTATTTCTTCAGCCTGTGATGAGGGGATTCAGTATATTTTGTCTGCAGGTATTTCTCAATCTTATAAGAATGAGGCTTTGGCTTTTGCCCTAAGCAAAGATCGTATTGATATTTTTCGCCTCCTTTTGGAGAATGGCGCTGATATTAATGCTGAAATAATTGCTCGTGATGGACGTTCTTATTCTATCTTGCAATGTGCTGTGCTAACAAAAGAAACTGCTATGGTTCAGTTAGTGCTAAGTGCCGGAGCATCAATTAATAAGGTAACTAGTAATAAATCAACAGCGCTTTCACTTGCTGCAGAGATTGGGGCAGATAAAATAGTGCGGTTACTAATTGATGCTGGTAGTGATGTAGATGCGGGACGCGCATTAAAGCTAGCAGCATCAAACGGTCATAATTTCATAATTAGCTTATTGTTGAAGGCTGGTGCAGATCCTCAGTATGTAGAAGGTGCTGACTTAATAACACCATTTATGGCTGCCAAGCTTAATAATCATGATGATGCAGCGATGTTGCTTAAAAATTATATTATTGCTCAACATGAGGGAGATGAACAACGGGCTGCTGAAATCATGCTTACAAAAGAAATAGCATACATGGAGACCCAATCAAATATTATTTCTTCCAATGTATGCCCAATGCTCTCTGCTCAGGTGAGTGAGATAACTCACGACCTATTTGCAAAAATGAAAGCTCCTCAAAATTTAAAAATCTATTTTGAAAATTCAGATGATGTTAATCTTTGTGGTGCATATACCCGAGTTGATAGGCGAGAGATTTACTTAGGGTTTGGATTGATTAAAAAAGTATTTCTTGAGGCATCAGCTGATCAGAAAATATTGTTTAAGTCTTTTCTTCGAAACATTATTGCACATGAAGTTGGTCATAACATTGATCCAGAATTTGATGCTGGTCATCATGACATGTGCGATCCATGGTGGTTATATGCTATGTGTGATGCTTTTAAAAATATTGGTTATGCTGCGCCCTTGTGGCTGCTTGCGTTAGCAAGTTCTGATGCTCAAATTGAGCATGTATTAACACTGTTTGCCAGCACAGCAACGATCACTGCTTTTTTGTCGAAAGTAGTGTATCCATTACGCAGAAAATCGATTTCACGCAGTCTTGAATGTAACGCTGATAGGCTCTCCTTGAGAGGATTAGATGATGTTAAAGAAGCTGCTGATGATTGGGAAAAGCTTTTTCAGGAGCTTGATTGTCATCTAAAGAGTGAATTGAAAGTAGCGGCTAGAGCTATGTTGGAAGGTATTAAAGGTGGAGTGAGAGATGCTAGCCCATTAGCGTGTGCAAAAGCAGCATTCAAGCATGGCAAAAAAATATTTGGCATAGTTGCTAATTTATACACCCCCAACATATTCAGAACACATCCAACGGCTGATAGGCGTGTTGCCAATATACGAAAACATGCTGATGCGATGTTGGCCTCTGAGTAGCCCTTCGTATTGGTTTTGGGGTTGTTTGATCTACTTAGTTGTATGTAAAAAGTAATAGTTGTGAGCTACAGCTGAGCTAAAAAAGTGTCAACTTGATTGGTGTTTTTGAGCATCATCACTTTATTGGCAGGAACGGTAGCTAGTATTCGTAGAATTTCATTGCGGTAGCGCTTTTCCCAATGCCAGGCCCAAGACACAAATTCCCAAGTCAAGGTATTTGGGCAGCCAGGGGCAAATTCTTCTTTGGTAAAGATCGATTGAAAAGCGCGTTTAATAATGCGCCATAAACATGTTCTTCGTGGTATATCCAAAAAAATGATCGTGTCAGCATACGCAATGCGCTCGGTAAGATGTCGTATCGAGTTACCATCCATCACCCACGCATCTTGTTTGCATCCTTGCATCATGAGATCATAGAACTCTTCAGCTGGTCGTCGTATACGCCCTGGAAGCCAATACAAATGGTCTAGTTGAATAAGCGGAAGCTTTAGTTTTGCAGACAATATTTTTGCTACTGTACTTTTACCGCTACCCGGTGAGCCGATAATGATGATACGTTTCATGAATGGCATTCATATGAGGATTTAAAATTTAATAAGTGATCCTAATTGCATTATAGGTAAATACAGTATTACAAGCAATCCGCCGATGAGCAGTCCGGTGGCAATAGTTAAAAAAGGCCCAATCAGCTTAGTAAAGAGCGCAGTTTGCTGTTGCATAATGGCGGTTAATTCTTGTTTGGCTTGTGCAAGCATTGGGGTTACATCCCCTGTTTCCTCACCAATACTGATCAAGGGGCCTATAAAGCTGATAGAGCTCTGTTGTTGAAGGAGTGCAAAACCATCGCTTAACTTTTTACCTGCTTGTAAAGCGTTAATGCTCGCTTGAATGAGTTGTTGCGTGATAGGGTTTTTAGTGCTTTGTGCCATTGCTGTGCATGCATTAACAATAGAAAGTCCATTGCTCGTGTACGCATGCATAATGGTTAGCCAGCGTAATATATCAGCATGCAGGAGGGTGTTACGCACAAAGGGTAACCGCGCAGCAAATGACATAAAGGATATTTTTTTGCGGCATAGATTAAGAAGAAGTAGCATGCCCATCAGTAACCCCCCACTGATCATAAGTGCCAAGGGGGTAAAAAAAGAGGCTATGGTATTGCCAAGTACCATGATTGAGGGAGGCGGTACGTTGCACTGCTTGTAGAGGTGTACAAATTGTGGCATGAGTACCGTAAACGTTACACATAGAATCGTACTTGCGACAGCCATAGTAATGACAGGTCCAGTGCAGGCAGTCCTAACGGTTTTTTGGAATTCATAATCTGCTAGCATCATGGCGCTAATGGTATTGAGGGCTGCTATCAGTGAACCCGTTTTTTCGCTGGTTTGAATGAGGGGATGCACGTAAGCAGGGAAGTAGGGGTATTTTTTGATAATTGCGTAGAGCGGCTGTCCTTGTTCAAGCGCTATGGTCATAGCGTGAATATCATTTTTTAAGCGGCTATTAGATTGTACCTCTTGCAAGATAGTTAATGCTTGTTTTAAGGCAATTCCTGCTTGTAAAAATGAAGAGAGGTGAGTAAAAAATAGGTGGCATGCGTATGTTGAAGGGCGACTGCGTATGGGTAGCTGCAGATACTGCCACACGGGAGAGGTCTCTCGTGCTGACAATAGTGCGATGTTTTTTAAAAGAAGGATGTTTTTTAAGCTTGCTTGGTCAATAGCTTCTTTTATCCCATGGCATCCGGAACCATCAATATTCATGCCGCGCCAGCGGTAAAGTGGCATATGCTATCCTTACTCCTATGATTTATATACTCAAGAGTTGCTGTTGTTGTTCAATCCCCAGCCGTTGCAACATGGTTTGTTCGTCTAGTGAGCTGATAGCAATTACTTTTTTTCTACTGGTTTGGCCTTGAATAATCCGTACATCTGCTTGAGGGATTGCTAATTTTTTTGCCAAGAATTTAACCAGCTCAGCATTAGCTTTACCATCTTCTGGCGGGCTTTTTAAGCGGCAAGTTAGTATGCCTTTTGCAGTTTGTAACAATTCTTGTTTGCCGGCTTGTGGAATTACTTTGAGTGCGAGCGTGGCAGCCATAAAAGTACCTTTTTTTGAAATTATGATAAAAAATACAAGACAAAGCACAGAAGATATCATATACTACCTTCACCTTTGACATCAAAAAAAAGAGAAAATACAAAATTTTGCGCCTATAGCTCAATTGGATAGAGCATCAGACTACGAATCTGAAGGTTATAGGTTCGACTCCTATTGGGCGCACCACTATTTGTGTGGAGAGATGGCTGAGCGGCTGAAAGCACTCGCCTGCTAAGCGAGTATCTGGGGTAACCCGGATCGAGGGTTCGAATCCCTCTCTCTCCACCATACTATGCTTGAAAAATATTCTTCGGAGAGATGGCAGAGTGGTTGAATGCAACGGTCTTGAAAACCGTCATCCCGCGGAAGCGGGATCGGGAGTTCGAATCTCCCTCTCTCCACCAGAAATCAAAAAACATATTTCCCTATTTATCGCCTTAAAAACTAGCCTACGATACTAGTTTTTATATTGCTTGCTAAAAAACAATGCAGGCGATTTATAATCAAAAAAAATATTACCTCAACTGCCTTAACAATAATCTAAAGCTCTTTTATAGAAGTTGACGCTATGAAAAATGCCTATGTAAAGACTCTTACTGGTATTTCTTATGTCGGAATGGTGGCTGTAAATTTTATGGCTAATAGCTTGCCGATTAATGGTCAGTTAACAGGAGCGATTGCTGATCGCTACCAAAATCTTTTTGTACCAGCAGCTCAGGCTTTTTCTATTTGGGGGCTTATATATTTTTTGCTTGGGGCTTATGTGCTTTATAATTTTGTTAATCACACTGTAAAAACAGAAGCACTCTTCCAAAAAATAAATCCCATTTTTTTTGCTACTTGCCTTGCAAATATTTCATGGATATTTGCTTGGCACTATGATCGTATTATCTTTTCCACTTTCATCATGGCAACTTTGTTATTCTTGCTTGTAAAAATTGCCAATATTATTTCCTCAGAGCAGTGCTCATTTATTCAAAATATTTTTATTAGGGCTCCGTTTAGCATTTATTTTAGCTGGATTGTAGTCGCTTCAATTGCCAATATTGTTGTTTTTTTAGTCAGTATTGGATGGAACAGGTTTGTCATTTCTGAATCTCTCTGGACTAGTATTATTCTTTTATTGGGAGCTATGATATCTATATTTTGGATGCTTAAAGACAGAAATGTTTTTTATGGGCAGGTATTTATTTGGGCTTATGGATGGATACTGTTTAAGCATCTGTCTGCAAATGGTTTTGCAGCACAATATCCAAGTATTATTGCAACAGTTCTTATTTGCTTGTTTTTAGATGTATTTTTTATGATACGAATGTTGTACAAAAAAATACATTAAATACCACATATAAAAAAGACTTTTAAATGGCGTTGTTATGAAAAATACGTTTAAAAAAGCTCACTTGATATACCCCCATCAGCTCTTTGAAGAAGTGTTTGATTTTAGTAAAGACACTATGCTTTTGCTTATAGAAGACCCCCTCTTTTTTAAAGATAGGCAGTATGTTCATAGTTTTCATAAACAAAAACTTATACTGCATCGTGCTTCATTGAGATCATTTAATGATGTTTTGGCCTCTAAGGGCTTTACAGTAAAATACTTTGAGTATGGAGTGTATCCTGATCCAGATCATATTGCTGATTTTCTCAAAAAGAATCATATTCTTGATTGCACTATTTATGATCCAACTGATTTGGTGCTTGAAAAAAGATTGAAAAAATCTCTTGCAGGTAATATTTCCCTTCATATTTTAGAATCGCCAAATTTCTTATCGCCTCGGTCTGTTCTCGAGAAATATTTTGCAGGCAGAAAGAAGTTTTTAATGAATAACTTTTATATATTCCAACGTAAAAGGCTAGGTATTTTGATGCAACAAAACGGCCCAGTAGGCGGTAAGTGGAGTTTTGATGCAGAGAATAGAAAGCGGCTGCCAAAAGGGGTAGAGATACCAAGCGCAATTACATTAAAAAAAAGCATTTATGTTTCAGAGGCTATAGAATATGTGAATAACTGGTTTAATGATAATCCAGGAGAGTGCGATACTTTTGATTATCCCATAGACCATGCAGGTGCAAAAAAAGTTTTGTCAGATTTTATCAAGCACAGACTTTATGATTTTGGTGCATATGAAGATGCTATTTCAAAAAGTGAATCGACTCTTTTTCATAGCAAACTCTCAGCTCCGTTGAATATAGGTCTTATTTCGCCTCATGAAATTATTAAATCAGTTTTGCTTGTTGCTAATCAAGTGCCACTTGCTTCTGTAGAGGGTTTTGTAAGGCAGATAATTGGCTGGAGAGAATTTATGCGAGCGGTATATATAATCAGGGGATCAGAAATTAGAAAAAGCAATTATCTTAATCATACAAACAAACTTTCTGGTGCACGGTACAAGGGTACGACAGGCATACTTCCTGTTGATGAAACTATAAAAAAAGTGCTTCGGTTTGCTTATAGCCATCATATTGAAAGGTTGATGATTCTAGGTAATATTATGCTGCTTTTAAAAATAGCACCTGATCAGGTATATAGCTGGTTTATGAATCTTTATATTGACGCATACGATTGGGTAATGGTTCCAAACGTCTATGCTATGAGTCAATTTGCAGATGGGGGGACTATTACAACAAAGCCTTATTTTAGCGGTTCAAATTATATTTTGAAAATGAGTGATTATAGCAAAGGTGATTGGTGCCAAGTCTGGGATGATTTATTCTATAATTTTCTTGATGATAACCGCCAACTGATTGCAAAAAACCCAAGGCTTGCGATCCTTCTTCGCAATTTAGAAAAAATACCTAGAGATCGTCTCGCAAAAATAAAAAAGACGTTAGATAAATATATATGATTTATCCTCTTAACAAACGGCTTAAAGACTGATTCTGTTGTTGTTTAATCAGAAAAATTTATAGAATAAGATAGATTTAATATTATGTTTATTAAACTTTATGCAATAGCATTCTCTGTGTTCTTTACTGTTGATATGCTATGGCTTGGTTTTCTTGCGAAAGATTTTTATCGCGCTCAAATTGGTAGTATTATGAAAAGTAATATCAATTGGGGGGCTGCTATTCTTTTTTACCTTATATTTATTGCAGGGCTTGTTGTATTTGTGATTTCTCCTGCTGTAGAGCAAAAATCATATGTTCAAGCACTTATCTTCGGCGCTTTCTTTGGTTTGGTGAGCTATGCAACTTACGATCTAACAAATTTGGCAGTTGCCAAGGATTGGCCTCTTTTAGTTACTGTTGTTGATTTAGCCTGGGGTTGCGTACTTGCAGCATTTGTTTCTACGGTAAGTTATTTTATTGCTGACAAGATCTGGCTATGAGGTATTTTTTACTCCTTTCTTTAATTTTGTTTCTCTATATGAACGTATGGTTCATGGTTTCTTTAATTAAAAAAAGAAATGATGTTGCTGATGTTGCCTGGGGGCTTGGGTTTGTTCTTATGGCATGGGCATCATTTTTTCTTTTGCCTAGCTTTAGCTGTAAGCAGCTACTAATTACTATTTTAGTGAGTATTTGGGGCTTTCGTTTGTCATGGCATATCTATGCTCGTAATAAGGGTAAAGCGGAAGATTATCGCTATTTGGCTTGGCGTAAAGAATGGGGCAAGTATTTTTATATTAGGTCCTATTTTCAAGTCTATATTTTGCAGGGGATATGTTTATTTCTGGTAGCAATACCAGTGATTCTCATCAACAAACAAGATCATCATGCACTTTGCTTGCTAGATTTGCTTGGGGTAGTGGTTTGGCTGGTTGGGTTTTGCTTTGAAGTTGTCGGTGATGCCCAGCTGTTACGGTTTATCAAAAAACCTGAAAATAAAGGTAAGTTAATGCAAGATGGGTTGTGGGCATATTCTCGCCATCCAAATTATTTTGGTGAGGTTACACTTTGGTGGGGTATTTGGCTCATGTCGGGTTCTCTTACTACTTCTTTGGTTGGACTAATTAGTCCTATTACAATCACTTTTTTAATATTGAAAGTCTCTGGAATTCCTATGCTAGAAAAAACCATGGTCGAGCACCCAGATTTTGAAGCGTATCGCAGATCTGTGAGCGCGTTTATTCCTATGCCTAGAAAATAGATGTATTTGTGCACCAGTTGTTATGCAGTTACTCTCTGATTCTTGGGATTGAAGATTAATGAGTAGCTTTTTCCCAAGAAAGAGTTCTGTTTAGGATATAGGCGATATGGGTTGTTGGATCAATAGCTGTCATTTTTATCCAACCATTACCAAATAGTTTTTGCAGTATGGGCTGTTTTTCTATCACTTTGTTAATTTTACTTGTAGGCGCGTAGACAAGAACAATAAGGCGTTGTGGTGAGTGATAAGGTGTTTTATCATCACTGTATACTGATTGTAAGGGGAATCCTGTCATTAGGTCGCTAGCATTGCCTTGCATAATTCCTATTTTGCTGGTGATATTCGCAGTTATTTTGCTGCCAGCGCCATATGCTACGTTATTAATTGAAGAGAATAGATATTGCATATTTATCCATTGTGCAACAATCATTGGGGCTGTTAGGATGCTAGTTAGAAATTGTTCTTCTGGGTCTTGTGTGTAATCATAAGAGTGTAAAAAACAGCGTCCATCAAGGTTTACATTATATGTAATATACCGAGGCGCTGCTATAAAAGCTGCATTGTTTGCAAGTCCCCATTCAGGTCTTACTTGAGCCCAATCCTTTGAGCGGCATACTATTTCTGAAGAAGCATTGGATGAAAATTTTTTGCTTGTTAGTTTATTCAAGCGTGTCTGGGTATTTATTTTTGCTGCTTTTGCTAAATCATTTTCTAGCTTGTCTATTTCGGGGCTGCTAAAAGTATTAAATAGAACAACGTTATCTGTTGTAGTGTTATGCTCTGCAGCAATAAAATATGTGGTGGCTGGAATGACGATGCCTTTTTTTGCTAAGTGCAACTTAACATCGCTAGAATTTAGGATAGCTGCAAAAACTCTAGCACTACCTCCTCCTGGGTGGCCGCCGCAAGCTCCACAATCTAGGGCAGATGCATAAGCATTATTTTCTGTGCTGCTGCCATGACCACAAAATATTACAAGCGGGGCAAAATTGTTGGTTAGGCCAATAGCTCTGAGCGTGGTTTCAGCGTAAGTGCATTGTTCTTCTAATGGAATGTTATCAATTAGTGGGTTTGCTGTGTGAGGCGTTTTGATTATGTTGACTAAGCAAGAACTAATTTTTTCAGCTAATACTGGTGCTAGATTCTTTAATAACATCCATATTGCAGTAACCGGTCCCAATGTTTCTACAAGTGCAAATGGGGCGCTAAAAGTATACATTAGAGAATAATAGATATTTTTTAATGCAGCTAAATGAGCATATTCTGTTTTCTGCTGAAGTAGTGTTTCTGTATTGACCCCAGATTCTATTATTTCAAATTTCGGGGTAAGTAGAACAGGGCATGATGCATATGATGATCCGGTAATTGCATCTGTTATTTTAATTGGTATTCCAAAAAAACCAGCAACTCCCAGGGTTTCATAATGTTCTGTCGATTCTAATGCTCTTCTAAAAGGTTCTGCTCGCGGATCTATGCAAAATACTAGCTGAGCCTTTTTGTTTGTTTCAGGGGCTTCTTTTTGTAAAGACAAGTTATTAAGCAGATGAGCTTGGTATTTTTTTTCTGCTGCTTCTATCTTTTCAAGATCAACAGGAGTGCTTTTTTGCAAAGTTTTTTCGTGCCAATCAATTAATGATTTTGCGTTAGGCCAAAGCAGCGTTACGATGACTAAGCGCATTGCAATATAGTCTATTTGTGCTACGTGATTGAGATAAGATTTGATTGCTGCCCATTCTGTTCTGTATTTAATATAAGATGCCCAACCTGGAAGTGTTGTGAGCAAGAGTGTTACAAAGGACTCTGTATCATTTCTGCTAATGCTCAGTTTGGATAGGCAAATTGCAATGGCATCTTCAGGTTTTTTTGGAAGGCTCTTTAAGAAGGCTATAGATACTTGCTTATTATTGTGCAGTTTTTCATCATATATTACTAATTGAGACCATGCTGCATAGAGTCCTTGCTCTGTAAGGGGCATTTTTATGCTTGCTTGCCCTTCATCAAAAAATACCTGTAACCATTTTATAGTCATGATATTGATTTGTTTGAGCTCTTCAGGGCATTCCGGTTGTTCAAAATAAGCAGCGCTTTTTGTTAGAGCGTCTTCTAGGGCTATATTTTCAAATCCTTGTAGCGGGTTGGTTGCGATCAGATTCTTCAACGGCCAAAAAGGGGCGATTTTGCCAAAGCAATTTTTAATTAGCTCAAACGCTTCAAGAGCTATTAGTTTTTCGGTTTCTTTTGATGCTTGGTTATTTGCTTGCTCTGTTTTCATTATTTCCTTATCAATATTGGTAATCGTTGCGGAGCGGGGTAACAGTAGCAGGGTTTGCTTGGCTTGCATTAAGAGCTTTTACGTAGCATTTTAAAGCTATGGAGCTTGTCAGTGGTTTAGTTCCTCTTACTAGCATTAATAGCCACCCTAGAGCTAGAGCTATTGTGCCAAGAATATGAATGCCATTTAATACCTGTGGCTGCATTATTTGCATGTCTTTCATAAGATATGTTACTACATACACGCTGTTGCCATAAAAAAAGCTAGCAGTCATACTTGCAGTCATAGCAATCAAATATTTGTTTTTTATGTTTGCATGCAATATCGTGAGTGCAAGCTGTGTTGCTGCGATAAGAGCAATTATCATCAAAACAAAAGTAGTATCTCTAAGTGTCCACCATTTATTGCTAGCATATCCAAACGAAAGGCTTCCTCCTATGCCACAAATAAGAGCATAGATAAAAATCATTGCTTTCGGTTGATTTACGACTGGTTGTTTTTTTTCTTGAGTACTACCTCCACTGCTAAGAAAAAGGTATGCTTTAAAACTGCTATGCCATACTAAATGAGCCACTGCTGAAGGAAAAAGACCGAGTCCGCATTGTACCAACATGAACCCCATTTGACTCATAGTAGAGCATGCAAGCATGCGTTTGATATCGGGTTGAATTAATTTCCAAATGGTTCCAGTTAAAGCAGTAATGAGTCCTATGCAAAATATGATTAAAAGAATGTTTGGGCATTCCAAGTAAAGGGGCGAAAAGCGAACCAGGAGAAAGCCTCCACTATTAATCAGGCCTGCGTGCATAATAGCTGATACAGGGGTAGGTGAGTTAAGTGAGCTAACAAGCCATTTGTGAAATGGCCATATTGCTGATTGTATTGTTGCTGCTATTAGTATTAAGACTAAAGCACATAGCATGGAAAATGATTGTGTGTTTTGGTGCACTATAGTATCTATACTTGTTTTGCCTGTGCTTAGGTAAAACAATATAAATGCAGCTGCTATTAATGATGAGCTTGCAAAATAGTTCTTGGCAGCCAGTAAGCCAGATGCTTTTGCAGCTCTCCAAGAAGCTTTATGAATCATTAATCGTACTAAGAGTATATTGCTTGCGTAAGATGCTATTAATAATAATGCTAGGTGATCAGCGCTTACCATAATAATCACTGACATTATGAGCATTATTAGTTTTATGAAAAAATAATGATATTGAGCATCTCCTTTCATAAATCGGCTAGCAAAGCTTATTACACAGCAGCCTATATAAGAAACGAGAGCAATCATAATAATTGCAAATGTATCTAAATTAAAAAAACTACTTAAGAAATTATATATCATTAACATTCTTCCATGCAGAAATTTTTCTAAAAAATCATTATATTATCAATTTACCAATAATCAGAAAAGTTTATTTTACTTGCCATTTACTTCAGTCTGGCTAATAAAAAAAGTAGTTTTCAGGTTGATTTTGGTATTTTTTCTGACTAAAATGCATTTTTTCTTGACCTTATAAGACAATCTGGTAGCCTAGATCCACATTTATTTGAAATATGCCGAAGTGGCGAAATTGGTAGACGCACGGGACTCAAAATCCCGCGGTAGCGATACTGTGTCGGTTCGAGTCCGACCTTCGGCACCATATTTAAACTGGGAAAGGGTTGAAATGGAGTCATCCTGTATTTTTTGTAAGATCATTGCAAAAGAGATCCCAAGTACTATCATAAAAGAAAATCAATCAGCCCTAGCTATTAGGGATATTCATCCTAAAGCTCCTACTCATTATTTGATTATGCCAAAGATGCATATTCAATCTATATTTCACATGCAAGATGATCACCAGATGCTTGTTGGACAAGTAATTTCTTTAGCGCGTGATATAGCAATAGAAACTGAAATTGCAGGCTTTAATTTAATTGCCAATAACGGCGTGAGTGCAGGACAAAGTGTAATGCATATGCACTTCCATTTTTTAGCCGGCGCAAATATTTATGAGCATGGACTGCAATTGTGATCATTAAATATGAGGTATTGAAAAAGGTAGTTCTTTATACTCTGATGGCATGTATCATTGCAGGGGCTATTGTGATAGGTATTTCCTATCAGGTTTTGGCAGAGTTGACGTTTGCTGGTGATCGTGTGGTATACGGTAAGCGTCTTTCTGATCTTGCGCTTGAAGTTCGAACAGAGCTCCTTAAGCGCCCTGATTTAACACCCGTTTCTTTTGAATCGGTTGATGGGGTGACGCTTTCTGGTTTTTTGATTGAGCGTAAAGAAGCGAAATACAATGCGGTGCTTTGTCATGGATATCGCAGTGTTAAAGAGTTTATGTATGGTTACATTGATTTGTTTCCTGACTGGAATATCTTATTATTTGATTTTCGGTCTCATGGTAATAGTGATGGAAAGATTACATCACTCGGTTATAATGAAGCTAAAGACGTTATTGCAGCTGCTGATTATATGAAGGCTTATGCTAAGCGTAAGCATATTACGCAGTTGCCGACAATTGTTCTTGGCTTTTCAATGGGGGGAGCAGCTACACTGAAAGCAGCAGATACAGACCCTGCCCTTGCTGATGCATTGATTATTGATTCGACTTATGCGCAGTTGAACAGTACTATTTTGAAAGCTTTTTCCAGTAAAACGCTTTTACCGTTTTATCCATTTTTTCCTGTAATTACATGGCTTTTTAGTTATCTTGCCGCTTGTGATATTTACCAGATGAATCCAGATGAATGCGTCAGTCACATTCAAAAGCCGATTCTCTTTATTCATGCAGCAACTGATTCATTTGTTCCATCTAAGAACGTGTTACAGTTGTACTCAAATGTGCAAAATAAGCGTTCAAAAATTTGGATTGGCCCACCATGTCGGCATGGTTCACTGCATACGTATTATGAAAACCAATACAGGCATAAAGTGAATAAATTCCTTACAAAAGCTTTTATTCCAGAAGTATAAGCAAAAAAAAGACGCATGATTTTTAAAATCATGCGTCTTTTAAATTTTTGATCAGCCAATGCAATAAGTTATGCCTTGTCTGCTTCAGCAGGTGCTTCTTCAGGTGCTGCTTCAGGTGCTACTTCTTCTGTAGGAGCGCTAGCATCTGCAACTACAGTAGCTTCATCAACAGAAGCGTCTGGTTTAATGTCTTCAGCAGGTGCTTCGTTAGCAGCTACATCTACATTTTCTTGTACAGCTGCAGCAGCCATGTCATCGCCCTCTGGTGCTTGCTTTGCTTCTTCTGATGATCCACATCCGCCCAAAAGGGTCAAGGCAGCAACAGCAGCAACATTAAGGAACATATTCTTTTGCATGGTATGATTCTCCATAGATAAAACAGTTAATATACGTTTTAAAGAATACCAGCATACTACCGCAACTTGTAGAAAAAGGGAATAAAAAAAATTTTTGCTATTCTTCAATAGTTTTTGCTATATATGCGGAGTCGGTGTTTTTCGTGGCAGGCGACATACAAACACTGCCCCTTTAGTATTATGAAGTAAGCAAATTGAGCCACCCAGCTGTTTGTATATTTGGTGTACAATTGCCAGGCCAAGCCCAAGATTTTTTTTGTTTGTTGATACGTAGGGTAGAAATAATGTCTCACGCAGCTGCTCTGGGATACCAGGACCGTCATCAGCGCAGGTCATAATTATCTCATCTGTTCTGGTGTCACTATTGAGTGTTATGGTGATATGCTGTGCGCCAGCACGAATACTGTTATCAAGTAAATTAACTAAAACAAGTTTAATTTTTGCGCTATCGGTGTACACCAGAGAGAGAGCTATCTCTTCATGCGCAGTGAAGACAATGGTAGCGTAGCTTGCTCGGTATAATTTAAGTACATCGTCAATAACATGCATTAAATTGCATGCGGCAATCGACACGGGTGGTAACGAAGCAAACTGCACAAAATAGTGGATGAGTGTTTTAATAGTAGTTACCTGATCAATAATAGTATTGGTGCAGTCAAGGAAAAGTGGGTCATCCTGTAATTGTTTGCCAAATTTACGCTGAAGCCGTTCAGTCGCTAGCTGAATTGGTGTAAGGGGGTTCTTAATTTCATGTGCCACTTGTTTAGCAGCTTCTTGCCAGGTCTTCATTTTTTGTTCTTGCTCAATCCGCTGCTGTGCTTGCGTAAGTGCCTGCGTCATTTGGTTAAATGCTTCCGCTAGTCCGCGTAGATCACTTTGAGGCATGACTGGTACGGTGACATTTTTTTCACCATTTTGTAGACGTTTGGTGGCAGCAAGTAGTTGTGCCAATGGTTTGGTAATGCCCCGTGCCATATAAAAAGCTGCCCACAGCGATAAAAAGATAATGAGCAACACGAGTAGTGCAAACGAAAAAATATAAGAAAGCTGAATTGAGCCACGGAGCTGCCGCAACATTTTGTAATCGTGATATGCGCCATCACAGGTAATAAGGGCATTACGAATGGCCGTAGGGTAGCGATGGATTAAAATCAGCCAGCCATGTGGTGTTTGCTTTGCCCAGTAGAGTGAGCCAAAAAAATCAAATGCTCCCCCTGCGCGATGTTGTTGTAGTAGCTGCAAAAAGCGGCTGCGTAAACTTTTGGTACTGCGGTCATTAAGCCTGCGAAAAATGCGCCAGGCTTTGACTTCATCATTGAGCCAAGAGCCGTATATATTTTTTGTTTTGTGAAGCGTGAACGGTTGTGTTTCTGCCCCGCTTTTCCACCCCTGCGGGGCGTCCTTCGACAGGCTCAGGATGAGCGGGGAACGGTTGTCGGTAGCTAACTTCTCTCCCGTCTGCGCAATGAGCGTACGCGCTTGTGCCGTATGCAAAACGTGTAATGTATTGGTGTCTGTAAAAACATTATCAAGCCGGACCTGGAACCAGCGATCAATACTTTTAATGATCACCATGCCAGCCATGCCCATAATAAAGGCTGCAGGGATGACGGAAAAAAACATGAAACTGAGGACCAAATTACGGGTAAAAATACTACCAGCAACTCCGTTGCGACGTTCCATGAATAATTTGATCGAGTGGCGCACGATTAAGAATAGCAAAAGCCCCATAATGAGCATGTGCGTGTTGATAAGCAAAAACAGAAACACACGATTAATGCCACCGCCTATGAGGTGATGGTGTTTTTGTACTAAAAGCTCTGCCCATGAGGTAGCAGCAATAGCAGCAGTACCGATAATAATCAAGATGAGGCGTTGTAGTGTTTTATTCATGCAATTTTTGTTGCCTTTAAGCAGTGTCTACGTCTGCCTCTGCGTCGACAGCAAGAGGTATGCGTCCGTTAATTCGTTCTATGCTTGAGAGTATCTGAGTATACTCATCCAGAGATATTTGGCCACGATCAGTAAGTATTTTTGCATGGTCTTTGATGCGTGCAAGGTGATCGTGCATCTGTGCTTGTTGCTCAGGGTCTGGAAGAAGGTCTGTGCGTTCTATCTGTTCGATTAGGCCCATAAGTCGTTTGGCTATGCGGTCGGGCGCGAGTAGCCCAATCTGCTGTTGTGGAATCTTTTCGAGTAAGCAATTAAAGGCTTTTTCGAGTATGTCAGTAGCAGAAGATCTTCTTAGATCAATGGCCGGGGCGATGACATTGTCAAAAAAGCGGGTGATGATGGCGTGTGGTAGTGTTGGAGCACGAAATTGATTTTCTAGTTGGACCAGTAGGCTCATTTTATCTGTCTCGATTGCGGTAGCAAGCTCTGATTCAGCAAGTATGGTAGGCCATTTATAGCTTATAGCCGCGCTATAGACGTCGCCATTGTATTGATAAGCAATATTGATATCAGTATTTTCCAGCGATTTTCTTCGATCTATATTGATAATAAGATTTTCTAGTGTTGTTTCTAATCTATCGCTTTTTATGAATGATACTGATTGCACTAAAATAGTAATAGGTAAGGTACTTCTATTGCCGGCAATTAGTGAACATAAAAAATGTTGAATCATTTCTTCAGTGTCGTCACTAGCATTTACCTCTATCCGTTTAAAATAGTGAAAAAGTGTTCGATCAACAGTTTCACCTGCTTCATTCGTTGGGAAAATAAATGCAGGATATTCTATGTCTGTGAAATTTTTAATGCGGACGGTTGCGTCCAGATGGTGTGATGGCACGACAATAAATGTTGTTTTAGCGCTGTCTATTTCAATGCGGGTGTCTTCCAGCTCATGTGCTCTTACCTGTACGTTTGATAAATTTTTTACTTGTTGGTCTACATTAACTAATTGAAACATTCCCAGATAAGGGAGCCTGATTGAAGGTTGATTAGATATGCTTAAATTGCCATAAACTGGCTGGAGTATTGCTTTAAAAGGGTCAATCATGAAGGTAGCCCCTGTGTGAAAACCATGTAAGCATTGAAAAAACTATGAAAATGATAATTTTCCTGTGGTATGCCAACCGAGGCGATTAGTAAATGCGATATTGTTTGGCATGATCCACACAGAAGTATCGTTTATGCCTTGGCTAGCTACAATAAATGACGTGTCTATTTCGTGCAAAAGGTTATTTATAAATTGCTGGTTAGTGCCTCCGCCAAAGCAGGTAGTGTACGCCAGAAAAGATGCTTGAATATCATCGTCTGTTTTTCCATTTAAAAAACTCATCAATTGATAAAATTCCATAAAATTGAGTCCAGCGATTTGTGCCGTTCCCGGCAAAAGAGTTAATGTGGCATCCTTTTTTCTTGTAGCAGCCACCCCATGGCCGGCGAAGTAGATGTTCCAGCGCAGAGAGGGAGCATCAGCTTTTTTGATAAACATGTCCTTTAGAGCATCTATGCATGGCAGTGATGTTTTTCCGGTAGCAGAAGAAAGGACAAGGGGCCAATCTTTGGGCAAGACTTGGTTTAGATGTGCTGTGCTAAATCCGCAGATACTGAGTGCATCCGCACCGGATCTTGCATCCCTGGCAATTCTACGGAGGTAGGCATCTGGTAACAGAAGCATTAAATGAGCATTTTTGTGCTTGAAAAAATGCCATCCCGATTGAAGAAGCCCTACCATGCCATTTTTTTGAGCATGACTGTTCATGAGAAAGTTTCTTACAATATGTGTAGAGGTAATAATAGGGGCTGCGGTTTCAACAATGCCTAAGGCAAGGTGCGTGCTCAAAAAACCCATATGGTCTACCTCTTCTTGTAATGGATCCAAGAGTAGAATGAGATCACGGTACTCAGTAGGGGCTGGAAATCTTGTCGGGGTGCTGTGAGCTGCTTCTGGCGAAGGGATAATATCTGACATATCCTCACTTGAGGCAGAGCCTACTGTTTCGGGGCTAGAATCATCAATGCGGATTTTAGGTTCCATGGCGTTTAATGTGCCCAAGAGCACTGCAACGACGAGCCCCATAGCAAACCAGTATCTGATTTGTATTTTTTTGAGCGATAACATAGCCATAACCCCCACATAAACCCCTGCTTAAAATAACCTATTTGAAATATAAATAATAAGCATTGCCCGAGTCAAGGATATTTATTATTTCAATTTGATTATTTTGATTATCTAATCACGTGTTTGGCGCTATTTCGAGGGGGGCTTTTGCAATCATTTTTGTAAGCTGCTAGAGTTATTGAGCTTAATTACATTTAATCCTGTGGGAGGGGTTTTCTTATGGTATTTATCAGGGCTATGCTCTTGATGGTTTGTGTATCATCTAGCTATCTTGGACATGTAGCGGCAGTCGATCAAGCACGCGCAGTTGACGCGGCATACAAACTTGTTGCTGATATGTTTCCAGAAAGCAAACAGATGGCAACTGCTCAAGAACAAGTAGCATTGCTTGCAACCTTAGCTAATGACAAATCAGTCTTCTCATTGTTTCAAGATGTTTCGTATGCTCATGATGAAGCGTGTGATGTTCGCCTTGGGTCATTAGTTATGCAATTGAAGTGGGGCTTTGCTGCGTCAGGTGATATCTTGTCGCCACTACCTACCATGCAATTACAGGTTAAATCTAATGCTTACGATGGTAAGGCAGCAACACTTGAAGGATTAGGCTTATTGCTTGCCCAGAAAGGGGTAGTTGCAAAAGGAATGCAGCATGAAGCGGTTGCAAGTACTATAGCAGCCTTGAGTAAAAATCCATTGTGTCTGGTTGCGTTAAAGGTAGCGTTACTGTTTAAAGACCATAGTCATGACAAAGCATTTCTTCATAGTGAAATGGCAAACTTACTTATGCGGCTCAGTCTTACTAAACTCCCAGCATCGCTAAGTAATATCGAAAAAATTTCAGCCTTGCTTCCAGAAGCACTACACAATCGCCTTGTTACATTTGCACCTGAGCTGCTTGATTCTATGGATGTTTGCTGGGCGGCAATGACGCATAATGCAGATAATCCAATTGCTGATTTATACACTATTGAAATCATTGAGGTTAAAAATAGCAAAGCTGCTGAAGCTATGAAAAAAGTTATTGGCTCTTATGTTGGCTCATCATTAATAGCTGATATGAAACATGAGCTAGCTGCTAAGGGGTTTATTCTCCTTGATGCCGCTACGTTTCATGGTGCCAAAAAAGATGATCCTCGCATATTTACTGTTACTACTTGTTCATCATCAGGATTGGCTCGGTTGCCAGCTGCAGTTGTTACTGCTCTTGATGCAGCGAGTATCCATACGGTTGTTACGGCAGCTGCCCCAGATGCTCATTACTTTGCTTTTAAAACATTGACCTTGTCCCCTGCAGATACAGCACAGGCATTTGTAGTAGTGCTTATGAATGGTGCTCGCCGCCTTCTACATGATCGTCAAGCATACTTTGCTTCTCATCCAGTGGCAGTAGCAGCGCATAAAAAGCAAGAAGAAGCTGCGCGTATGCAGCGTGCTCAGGTAGCACAATTTTTAGCGACTGAAGATGGCAAGCGTTCGAGTAAGCGCTTAGATGATCGTATAATCACAAGGCTTGAAAAAACCCCGCTATCACAACAAAATGCTACAGCAGGTGCTGGAAAAAATTCTGCGGCATTGTTGGCGACATTACAGCAACAAGCTAAGGCATTTCGTGCTGCTGGTCAACCAGTGCCCGAAAATATTACCACCGCTATCAATGAGTTGGTAATGAATACGGCAGCAACCACGGATAACCAAGCTGCGCATAATGCTTATTTTGCGCAATGTGCTGCAGCTGTTGCTCTTAAGTATGAAGAGGAAGCAGCCTTAATATTGGATGCACTTGCTCATGCTGAGTGGAAATACCAGCACCAAGAGTGTGCTCGTATAGCAGACCCTTATGTGCTTGCTGCAAAAATGGGTGAACTCGAGCTTAAGCACCTTGCTGCACGTACTTATGCGGCGTGGCTTGAGCAGGAAGCTGCTCGCTTTACCACTATTAGTAAGCAGTTGCAAAAACTAACTAATTATCGTTACCAACACAAAATTGGTGTGCTCAATAGTACACAAGAAGAAGAGTTGGCAGAAATGGCACAGCTTGAGATACAAGTTGGTCATCTACTGAGTTGCCATACACCAGCAACATTTGTTGAGTCATTACGACGAGCCCCTACTTCGTTTGATTTTGTTAAACAAGAGCTTTTTTCAAACCATGTGGCGTACAAAGCATTGCAAGATGATCTACTCAATCAGTTAACGCTCATCATGCAGCGCTCGCCGCACCTACAAGAACACCTTGATATTTATCGTTATGCAATTGAACTGTTCATGCCAACACTGCTTCCTATGTTTGACCGTCTCGTTGCCAATCATCAAGCAGTACTTTAAGTAAACGGCTAACGAGGCTATAAACATGACCAGCCGATTGCTAACCATATTTTGCACCTTGGCAAGCACATCCTGCATCAGCGCTACTGCACCCCTGCAAGAACAAATAGCTGATGTAGCTTTTTTAGGCGGTGTCGAGCAAAAACACCAAGACGTACAACGGGTAAAACTACAAGACGTACAACGGGATTTTAGCACCGGTATACAACTATGCTTCGACCCATTTTTGCTCGAGCCCCCTAAAAAAGTGGTTCTTGATAATATTAAGCGGATGTGGGCTACATTGGTTTATAAAACAGAAGCCCGCATGACAGCTAATGCTTATCAAGAGGCCATGGTTATGATCGCGTTGATGGAGCAATTTGTTGCTGCCATGAAGCAGTTGTATCAAAAAATACAGCTCTTTGCGATTGGTAAAGATCAATCTCCATATGCCCTTGTCCAGAGAGGGCTTACGCTCAATCAGCAACAAGATGTGATGCTGACTGCTCTTCAATCTCTAGCGGAAATGATTAATGCTCGTCTTAAAATGCCGCAGTCAGCATCATTAGTTATTGATAATACATTGATTAGCAGATTGGTATTGAGTAGTTGCAAGCAGCCATCATCAGGCTGGCGGCTCTGGCTAGTTGGTAAAGAGCAGGAAATGGCAAGTAAGCTTGTTTCGATCGACCTTTGTGCACACTACGACTTTATTGCACAAGCTTACTACACCTGCCTGCATGACTATCACAAGCTGTTTGCTTGTGCCGATGGAGCTACTCCTGAAGCAGCAAAAAAGAAGCTAGAGTCCTTGGCTCAGTCATTCAGAAAGACATTGGCGCATATTGCCATTACTACTGATAGTGTTGAAAATGCTGAGATCAAACAGGTACTTGATTACATTACCGGTCATCTAGAAAAAATCTTGGCTGAGCTAGAAACCTGTTGTTCATTTGCCGAGCAGCCTATGTTGGTTGAGCTTTTTGCATTGCATTGTGCGATTGTTGGGTCGCCAGGCTTTATGGTAGTACAACATAAAGAATCAAAGCTGGCTGAAAGCTATGCACGGCTTGCGGGAATATTTTTTAAAAAGCAGCCCACCAATGTGCTCTTTATTGCGGAGTTACATACGGTGATGCAACGCATAAAGTTCTTATCGAATACTAAAAAGCCACATGAACCAGTAGGCCTGAAGGATTGTATTATTAAATTTATTCAAGCATTGAGCGCACTGATTCTTGGCACCAGCAAAGAGCCTATGCTTGATACACTCGATCAGATGCTTGTCGTTATGCATGCTGCAACTGAGTGGCATGGTAATGAACGCAAACAAGCTTCTACCTTGATGGAATGGCTATTACCAGCAAGTGTTCGCAGTCACCCAGCCATAAAAAACGTGTTGCTGAATAACAATATTATTACGCACGTGGCTGCGTTGGGTATTGTTCCTGCGGGGTATAAGCTTGCTGAGATGTTTTTTGGCAAAAGAGAGCAGCCTGCTGATCAGCAGATTAAAGAGTTATTGCAGCTGGCAAAAGATAACCCGGCTGCGTACGCTGATTTGCTTAACCAGAATCCTGCTATTCGCGAGCGGCTGGCGCAACATTTTGTGCCGGTGCCAGCCGCTGCGTAATTATTTTTTCAGCTTAGCTGTTGTTGTATCCGTAGTAGCACAAGTTGCAAACATAGACGCAAGGCCGTCAGCAGTGTCTTTTACTGATGCGCTAGCTGTATTATTATCTTCACATAGCAATGCAAGTAGTGTGTATGCTCGTGTATTGCCGTATATTGGCTTAAAGTAAGCAAGCTCTGCTTCTGTCAGTGGTTCATCAGATAAAATATTTAATTGTGCTGGTGCTACAGGAAGGATGGTTTCTTTAAATGCTATTTCGCCTGCTCCTAGTATGGTGTTTAAGCTTGAGCGAATACCCAAAGGAGTGCCGGGTATGTCATCAATCATGCTTATGTAAAATATTAATTTTGCTATCATAATAGGGCTGATCTTATAAGATGGCGTACCTTTTTGTGCAAGCCGGTATTTCTTACCATAGCGTAGTAATATTTTTATTTTTTGTTTACTAGACTCTTCATGCGCCTCGCTAGTTGCTTGGTAAAACTGTAAGACGGCAAATTGTAGCGGAGATAGCAGTGTACCAATATAAAATGGGTACTCCTCAACTGATTGTATCAGAGGGCTAT
Organism: uncultured bacterium; assembly: GCA_903825355.1. GTDB lineage: Bacteria > Babelota > Babeliae > Babelales > RVW-14 > CAIKAH01. The sequence goes on from CAIKAH010000023.1 coordinate 23,923, forward strand.
TGATATGCTTTGTCAGCTCTTTATCATCTTGACTAGCTAAAAAACTAGCTAGATCATCGCCTGTTCCACATCCTTTGATAAGGGTAATAAATTGGGTGCAATCAAATTTTTTGAAACTAAGAGGGCCTATTTTAGCATGCAATCTTTCATGTCTGGTTGCATGACCATTGCTCAACGCTCCGCGCATCTTGAACGCTCCATCGCTCTTGCCGGTTGCTGCTGAATCATCTATGCAGAAAAATCCTGGAGCAACCATATTAATGCTGAGAGCTGCTCTTGTCACCATGTCTCTGCTTGATAGAGGATCTATTATGATGCGTGTAGTCACATCTCGGCCCATTGCTGGTTCCAGATATGGATCACTTGCAAATAATGATTCCGAAAATGCACTACCGGTGAGCAGTAAAAATATAGAAAAAATACTTTTATTCATAATAAATTACCTCTTTTTTGAAGGCTGTGTTCTATAACTTATATCAGTCTAGCCTGATCACGATAAAGTTCAAATTGAAAATAAATTATGCGTTTTATCATAAAAATAGACGTTTTTACCCAAGAGAAGACTAGGTAGCCTTTGCTAAACGCGAATGATATACTGAGGCCACTATTTTGAAAGAATGGTTTTTACAGGGGTTAAAAAATGCTTTATCACTTAGCTCTGCAGCTACAGCAGAACTACTCATTTTTAAATATTTTTCGCTACATTAGTGTGCGCACCATGGGTGCATTACTGACTTCTATTGTCATAGCCTTTATATTTGGCAGCAAATTTATTTCATTCTGTCAGAAGATGTTTCGTGCCGATGTCCGTGAAATGACCCCCGAGTCTCATCAAAAAAAGAATAATACGCCAACTATGGGCGGGCTGTTTATGCTGGCGATTTGCTTAATTACGAGTGCGCTATGGTCTAATTGGTCTGATCATCGTGTATGGATTTTATGTTTATGTTTGGCTAGTTTTGGGGCGCTTGGCTTCTTTGATGATTGGTATAAAATTACCAAAAAAAAGGGTGTTTCTGCTTCTTTTAAGTTTCGTCTACAGGTAGCAATTGCTACTACCATCGCGAGCCTCTGGTATTACTTTGTCGCGCCTGCTACCACGGTGTGTATTCCGTTTTTGAAAAACGTGCACCCTGATTTGGGTATATTTATTATTCCCTGGGCAGCGGCGATTATGGTTGCCACCAGTAATGCGGTTAATTTAACCGATGGGCTTGATGGCTTAGCCACAGGGCCTTTAATTTCTAATTTTAGTACGTTTAGTGTGATTGCTTATTTAGCTGGTCATAGCAAACTTGCTAGTTATCTTTTTATTCCTAACGCTGGTACAGCCGAGTTAGCGGTGATTGGGGCTTCCTTAATTGGCGCGCTGTTGGGCTTTTTATGGTACAATGCTCATCCAGCACAAATTTTTATGGGTGATGTTGGCTCATTGCCGTTGGGGGCTGGTCTTGCACTTATGGCATTAATGGCACGGCAAGAGCTCTTGCTTATTATTTCTGGTGGCATCTTTGTGATGGAAACCGTTTCAGTTATTTTGCAGGTTGTTTCGTTCAAGCTGCTTGGTAAGCGCATTTTTAGAATGGCCCCCATCCATCACCATTTTGAGTTGCTGGGCTGGCAAGAAACTAAGATTGTTATTCGGTTTTGGATTATCTCAATTATTCTGGCGCTCTGCACGCTTTTAACCCTGAAAATACGCTAGTACCCAAAAATATCCCTAGGAAAAAGCATAAAACGTGCTACGATAATTCCAGGTTTTTTATACACACTAGAGAAAATTATGCAAACAACTATCAAAAATATAGAAACTGATCTGCGCAATCAAGTAGCACAAGCGGCCACACCTAAAGAGGTTGAGGATATCCGTGTTGCCTTTTTGGGAAAAAAGGGAAGCATCACCGTTTTGCTAAGCCAGATGAAAGACTTGTCGCTTGAAGAAAAAAAAACGACCGGTCCGCTTATGCAAGCGCTTCGTCAAACCGCTGAAGGACTGATTGAAGAGCGCAAGAATTATTTGATTAACCATGCGGCTCAAGCAGCAGCGCTCAAAGAGCAGTTGTTTGACGTAACAGTTGGTTTGTCAAAAGCGCAGCAGGGGCATTTGCATCCTTACACCCATATTGTTGAGGAGATTCAACAGATCTTTCTTTCAATGGGATATGAAATTTGGGATGGCCCTGAAGTGGAGACTGATTTCTATAATTTTGGTGCGTTAAATATTCCGCAAGACCACCCAGCTCGTGACATGTATGATACCTTTTGGACTGATACCCCAGGTAATTTATTGCGAACACACACGTCAACGGTCCAGATTCGTGCTATGCAGGAGCGTAAACCGCCAATTGCTGGCATTGCTCCAGGAAGAACTTTCCGGCATGAAGCAGTCGATGCATCGCATGATTACCAATTCATGCAATGCGAAGGGTTGTTTGTTGATAAGCATGTTACTATTGGTCACTTATTTGCAACGGCACAGACGTTTTTAAAAGCATTATTTGAGAAAGATACACTTGATATTCGTATACGACCTGGATTTTTTCCCTTTGTGGAGCCAGGATTTGAGATTGATATGCGGTGTGTTTTTTGCAAAACTGGATGTTCCGTTTGCAAGCAGTCAACCTGGATTGAAGTATTCCCAGGTGGGATGGTGCATCCAAATGTACTGAAAGCTGGCGGTATTGACCCAACTAAGTATGCTGGCTTTGCATTTGGTTTTGGATTAACGCGTTTAGGTATGTTGAAGTACGGCATTGATGATATTAGGCTTTTATATAGTGGAAAGCTGAAATTTTTAGAGCAATTCTAGTAGTTCCAGCATGTAGAAGCTGGTTGCTAGGCGGGTAACATAGTTGTTAAAGAGGCAGCTATGTTGAACGAATAAAAAAGCTCAGACAATGGCAAAGGAGAAAGAGAGAATGATCACAAAAGCCATTATTCCTGCAGGCGGCTTAGGTACACGGTTTTTACCGGCTACAAAAACAACCCCAAAGGAAATGTTGCCTTTGCTTGAAAAACCAGCCATTCAATACATTGTTGAAGAAGGCCTAAAATCAAGTCTAAAGACATTTATTCTAATTACTGGCAAAAATAAAAGTGTTATTGAGGATCATTTTGATCCTTACCCTGAACTTGATAGCCACCTTGCTGCGCATAAAAAAGAAGAGCTTCTTGATGGGGTAAATAAAATTATCCATAATGCTAACTTCATTTATTTGCGACAAAAAGAGCCGCTTGGGCTAGGGCATGCTATTTGGTGTGCTCGGCATGTAATTGGCAAAGAGCATATTGCCGTATTCCTGCCAGACGATATCATCGTTAATAATAATACGCCTTGCATGGGACAACTGATGCAAATTGCTGTGCAAGAAAAATGCAATGTGGTAGCGGTTCAAGAAGTACCCATTGAAGATGTGGGTAGCTACGGGGTAGTTGGTATTCGCAAGCAATTTTCTCCCAACCTATTTCAAGTTAAAGAGTTAGTTGAAAAGCCACGACCTGTTGATGCACCATCTAATTTAGCAATTATCGGCCGTTATGTACTCTCACCACATATTTTCAATGCTCTTGAAGAGTTAAATGCTGGGGTCAACGGCGAAATTCAATTAACAGATGCTATTCAAGCGCTCCTACTTTCTGGCGAAAAAGTATTTGCCTACAAGGTGCAAGGAACGCGCTATGACATTGGTACCCCGCTTGGTTTGCTGAAAGCAAATATTGATATGGCCTTAAGGCACCCCAAATATGCACAACCAATGATGGATTATTTGGCATCAATCGATCGTGAAATGATTGTGATGCAAGGCCAAGCACAAACGATTTCTAAAGTTAAACACAGTACTGGCGTGGTGTTTTAATATTCTACATTGATTCTGTAGCCATGCGGCATCCATACTCCTCGGAGTGTGGGGCCGCATTTTTATTCTATATAACCTGGTTTGTCTATTTTTACGCCCCTATCTTTTTCCGTTTTTAATATTAAGGATTCCATGTCGGAAAACTCACGATGATCGTTTTCTGGTATATATTTGCCTTTTTTGTCCCAGATTTTTTCGTCTCTAAGATTCCTTACTAGGACAAGGGATTCTCTTAACTCTTCGCCATTTTGAGTATTTAAAGTTTTCATTCTTTTATTAATTTCATCTCTCAATTTGCGCTCTTTTTCAAGTAGTGTTTCTTGCCTCATGCCAGTGGGTTGAGGCACTACTTTCGGGGATGGCGCTGAAGCAACCAGTTGCGGAGATAAGCGTTTTCTCAAATCGCTTACACTCATCTCAGCGCTCGGTAGAGATTCTTTATCCTCGCTGCTAAAAAGGTTATTTTTAGCTTTATCATCGAGAGGGGAAACTATCCCTTTATGATTGGTAAAATGCTTTTCTAGGGCGGTTGTTTTTGCTTTTAATGCTTTTAACGTATTTAATCTATCAGTTGCTATCTTGAGTTGCGCGTTCAACATATCAGGATCAGTAGCGCCAGCCTGAAGAGATATTTGCGCTAGTTTAGATGCCTCGGTTCTATTATGGCGAGCGGTGACTAATTCGTTTTTTAGCCTCTCTGCTTTAGCTTTTATTCTTTCTGTATCGGCATCCTTAGCATTTAGAGCAGCCTGAATTGCAGCCAATCTTTCTTCTGGTGTGGAATCTTTACTTGCAAAAACAGTATCCACTTTCTTTTTTGTTTCATCGGCTGCTAATTTTTGTTCGATAGCTTGAAGCTTTCTAGTATTTTTAGCTATTTTTTTCTCAGAAAGAGACGGCAACCCAGCTAGTTCTTGGCGAAGGGCTTGTTGAACTTTTAAAGCATTTATGCGATCGTCATTTTTTGTTTCTTTGCTATCTTGCAGCAGCTTTTTTATTTCGGCAGCTGTACGAATTGTAGCTTGAGGCCCAGGAGAATCAGCAAGAGCTGGTAACACAGCAGGCTTAACCGGTACAGCCTGTAAGGATGGCGCACTCGCATTCGCTTGAGCTGGTGTGAGCTGGGGTTGAGGCACTACTTTCGGCGCTGTGGGCTGTGGCAAGGAACTTGATGGTTGTCTTACCCCTGTAGCCGATGTTGGTTTGCCTTGTACATTTGAATGGCTTGCGGCATGCGTTAGCGTACGAGAGGAACCTTGTGGTGAAGCAACAGATGGTCTGATCGGAGGAGATGCTGATTCGGCCAATAAACTTTGTAGCTGATTATTTGTCCTTTTAATATCATCTAGCGAAGTGCCTTTTGATGCAGCTTCGTTAGCCGCTTTATAACGATTATTAAGCTCGTTAAGTGGTTGGATAAATCCGTTAGCTTGAGGCCGCTCAGTAGGCTGCTGCTGAGGACCTAAAGCCTTCGTCATAGCTGCTGCCTGATTTTTAGGTTTATACAGACCTAAATAGCTCCCGATGGCCTTAAAAGGGTTTGTTTGCGCTTTAGTAGTTTCGCTTATAGCAAAGGCATCTTTAACCCGTTTGAGCAGTGGTTTCTGCGCCACTGCATGGCTACATGTAAAGCTCAAACCCAACATAACGGCCATAAGCTTAAGATATTTTTCGCTTTTCACTGCATCCCCATCTAGATAAACCACTAGTAATGTTAAATTCTATTTGAATTATATCGCGAGAGGGGGGTATAAAAACAATAATTTAAGAAACAATGTCAGAGCTTGATGAAAATCTGTACATCAGGAGCTAGTATTTCCCGTTACGCAAGCAACAGTGGCTACTAAGGAATAACTGCTTATAGATGAGGCATTTTATGCTGAATTTGTTAAGAAGAACCGTTTTATGCGGTTAGTGTGTAGAGAGGTAAGCAAGGGGGCGGTAATTAATTACCGCCCCCTTTGTCTAAGATCAGGTCAGGGCGATTAAAACTTTTTAATGCCGCGAAGGTTCCAGTATTCGCTAATCAAGCCAGTTGACCCAGCGATAGCAATTAAGCCATCTCGTTCGTCAACAGCTGCTTTAGCCTGGTTGAGTGCTTCTTCAAGGGTGGTGCATGCACGCACTTTAACGTTGAGCTCCTTAGCCATCATAGCAAGGTCTTGTACGTCGTGGCATGCGATATCGCCCGGAAGGGGTACGAAGGTGATCTGGCCGCTTACTTTTTTGAGCAAGTAACGCATGATCTTGATAGCTTCCATAGCATTAACCGCTTTTGGCAAGCCAAGAATGAGCACCAAGCCTTTGAGTGGTTTTTGGTAGTGCAACAAACGAATGCCTAGGAAAAGGTTCATCAATGCATCAAGGTTGTTTGCATTATCAAGCAAGATGCTTGGGTTTTCTTTGTCTAAGTGTTCAAAGCGTCCATGAAGCAGGTCAAATTGATCTGCCCAGAAATGCTTGAGTGTTTTAATGGGGTTAAGTTCAGCATGACGCTTTGCTTCTAGTGTTGGGCGTCCACGTTGGCCTTTTTGAGTAGCAAGTAAGTTGCCACGCAAGAATGGTGAAAACTTACCTTTGATGTCTTCAACATAAATTTGTGCCAAGCGCTCACCAAGTGAAGCAACACGGCCGTAGAGTTGTTCGTACATGTATGGCAAGGTGGCAAGTTTACGAATAGGCATTGCCCATTTAATCTTGCGCTCGTCACACCAATTTTTCATTTTTTGTAAGCGAATTTTGCTTTGCTCTGCTGAGATAAACCAACAGTCAGGCTTAACCATACCCAGCATTTCAAAAGCAACTTCATCAAGGTCTGCGCCTAAGAGGCCACGACCATCTTCGGCGATGCGGGTGATTGAAGCAAGCTTAGGAGTAAAGTATGCAGCTGCATCTAATTTACCGCCGTAAGCAACCTCTACTAATACCACATCGCTGTTTTCATGTTTAGCTTGTAGCACTGTTGCCATAAGAACAAGCTCATGAGCTGTAGCTTGAATTTTGTTGGTATCAGCGGCACTGATTACTTCATTTAGTACATCAGTAAAAACTTTATTGTTTACAGCTGCAAGTTGTACTTGCATACGCTCATTGTAGGTTAAAATATGCGAGGAGTAACCTACAGTGACGGAAAACCCTTCTTCGCGCAGAAGCTTTGCAGCAAAATGAAGCGAAATACTTTTGCCGTTAGTACCACCGACAACAATCATGTCACGGCCGGTGGATGGCATGCCAAGTGCCTTGTCCAGTGATTGCATCCGCTGTAGCGATACTTCACTGTATTCATATGGCTTAAGCTCATCTAAGTACTCAACAAGCTCGCTGTAAGTTCTTACTTTATGCAGTCCCGATTCTTTTTTTCGGGCCTGATCAATATTAGTAATCATATTTGCGCCTTTCACACTACGTACCACTGCACGCATATGTTAATGCTATTAGAATTTTGCACCACTTTTTACACAGCCTACTTTGGCCAATGTACAATTATCTCAATGATAGACCCAGATTACGAGAAGTACGTAATGTTGTCAAACAGGCACTAATTGTAATCCGCGAAATTGGATAAATTACAAAATGGTTACGAAGTGAAATGTTAATTGACATGCTGCAACAAAAAGGGGAAACTGGTCTGTTAGCTGCTAACTTTTTTACCTGGGAGTTTTCTACGTGTCATTATTGCATGCATGGCAAGTTATCCAAGAGGCAAAAACAATTGTTCTTTTGACGCACTATAAACCTGATGCTGATGGCATTTCTGCATGTGCAGCCTTGGACCATGTGCTTAGGCGTCTAGGCAAAACAGTTCAGGCGGTTTATCCATCAAAAGATGAGTCTGCCCTTAAGCGGCAGCCGCACGATGTCCAGATTGCTCGGCATACAGTAGAGCCAGATCTTTTAATTGCTTGTGATACAGCTAACTATGATCGCTTATATTTTCCCGATGCCTTTAAAGCCATTCCGTTAATTAATATCGACCACCACATTAGCAATGCTCTTCAAGGGACGGTAAATATTGTTAATGCTGAGGCGGCTAGCACGTGTGAAGAGCTTTTTCATTTATTAATGACTTGGTGCCCAGCCTTGGTGGATAAGTATACGGCAGAATGTCTGTTGTTTGGTATTCTGTATGACACCCAAGTATTTCATACGCAATCCACCTCAGCTCGTGTGCTTAAAACCGCAGCCGCCTGTATGGAGCAGGGGGTGAATATGTTTCACCTTTCTCGTGAGCTGTTGGCGCACAAAGATGCACGCTTTTTGCCTTTCTGGGGTAAGGCTTTACAGCACATACAGATTAATGATGCTAAGCAAGTGCTCTGGACGGTAGTGCGACAACATGATCTGCATGCCAGTGGGTTAGGAATGGATGCGCTTGTTGGCTTGAATAACTTTATAGCGGAAAGCTCACCAGTAGATACCACAATTACTTTTTATGAAGATGAGCAAGGACGCACCAAAGTTTCATTGCGCTCAAAAACACGTGATGTAAATGCTATTGCTGGCTTGTTTGGCGGCGGTGGGCATACCCGTGCATCAGGGGTGCTTATGCCTATGTCTGTTGATGAGGCGGTAGAAAAGATGATCAGTGCCTTATAAAAAGTAGTTGGTTCTTATTCATCAGGGCTTGCAGGTCTTCTAGGTTTAAAGTTTTTTCTTGCAGCATCACGCATTCGTTTCTTGGTGTCATCATTCAGCAGTTGTATTTTATTACGCAGTATCCTGGTAATAGTTTTTGCATCTTTACTGTGTTCATGGATTTTACTGGCAAGAAGGCTTATTTGATACGCATTAAACAGCTCGGTCGATGAATAAGCAATAAAAAGATTAGCATTCTCTCTAACTAAATAGTCAACAATAGCAACATGTGCTCCCTCAATCGCATAGACAAGGGGTGTATTATTAAAAGTATCCGTAAGGTCGATGTTAACCTTTTGGCCCGCTACGAGGTATTCTACAAGAGGTAAGTATCCTTTGCTAGTAGCAAAGTGTAAGGGCGTAAAGCCATCCCATTGAATAAGTGAGTCATCTAACAAAGGAATGACCTCGTCGGGGAATTGAGCTTGGATAATTGGATTGGCGCCTGCCAGGCATAGATTATGCACTATTTTTACTGAGCCGATTTCTGCGGCGTAATGAATCAATGCATAACCACTAGGAAGTATTTTATTGATATTTTCGCAAGAGGGTAGCAACTGGTTTAGTGTTTCGGTGTCATTCGCCTGTATTGCTGCTATAAGCCGTTGTTCTAGAAAATTGCCAACAGGGAGAGCACTGCTCGCGGTTAGGTGGCAGTTACTGAAAGTGATTAGTAACAAAAAGTTCAAGGTAAATAACCAGGCTTGCACTGCTTCCTCGGCTCTAATGCATATACTTATTCCACAATACTATCATAGCTTCTCTGACAGCCAACATACCACCAATTGCAACAACATGAGTAAGATACTCGTGCAAACTGGGTGGATTGCTTACTTGATTGTATAATGTATAAGCTGCTTTTTCTATGGGCTGAAGGCCTGATGGAATAAACATATTACACGTATGTGCTGTGCTAGAAGGAATTATTGTAGCAAGACATGCAGCGGCACCTAGGTAGCAAGCGCTTTTTTTAAGGATGGTGTTGTGCAATCAGGTAGGGATAATATGCTTTTTTGCGCTAGTATTATTATTAAAATGTCGATAAAGCTTGGCTCCAGCTACGCCCGTGGTCCCGGCAGCAGCGATACCAATTACTATTTTTTGCTTAGGGGTAAGATTGTTAAAAGCGCGGATAGGGGCTTTGCCAGCTGCATGCGCTAGCCTACCCATGCGACTCATCGCTACGAGAGAAGTGGTGCTCGTGAGTATAGTAAGCAGTACAGCAGTAATAAAAGAGTTGCTCCATTTCATGGTATAACCTTCCATTTGAAATTAAAGGGTAAGTTTAGTATGGGCTTTAGCCCCGCCAGCGTCAAACGGGGGTAGAGACGCTGAAAAAGCAGCTTGCCTGGTCTAGGGAACAAAAGTATTGTCTGGCTCTTATTTTTTTCTGCATAATTCAATTAGAATTTATTAAAAATAATGGGAGGGAGGGGAACATGTTAACGGTACTATTTCAGTGCATATTACTCTGTTTTATGGCAACTGGTGTGGATGCCAGCAGCACTAGCAGTTCTACAGCAGGACGATCTGTTTCTTCTGCAAGCAATACCGGTTCATCGGTAACGGGTAAGTTGAAAAGCATTTTTTCTTTCCAAAAAAAGAATACACCAGTTGTACAAGGGCCCAAGGGTTTACAAGAAGGGGGCGGGTGGCAATCTACTTATAATCCGGCGTTTGGGCTACAAGGCAGGGTGAAGAAAACGAGCCCATCCAGACGGCTGATTGGTGGACTTGCAGATGATAAGTTAGATGAAAATGGTAATCCAAGGAAGACAGATAATGAAGGGCCTATGGCTATTTATCGGGTAGGTCGTGATAGCGATAGTCTAGATGCTGGAAAATACCTTACAGTGCAGTTACCGCCAGATCAAATGCCAGGGGCTGTAGCAGGAGATATTTAGGGCTTATCCGAAAATTAATTTGATCTAAAAAATTCTTATGGGGATCTCCAAAATCCGCTACGATAGCGGTGTTATCATACAAAAAGGAGACCCCCATGGATAAAAATTTAGCAGAAAAAATCTGGCATGTCGTTATGCCTGTCTTACAAATAATCAAATTACATCGTGGAAGACCACAACATAATCCAAAAAAAGCATTTCTTGGAATTCTTTATGTTCTTGAAAATGGCATTAAATGGTCCTGTTTGCCTCGCTATTATGGAGCAAAATCAACGGTACACGGCAAATACATGAAGTGGGTGCTCGCTGGCCTGATTCAAAAAGCATTTGAAGCAATTAGGGCTTTGTATCTTGCAAATAGCAGCGCTTTTAATAATTGGTATGCCACTGATACCTCATCATGCAAGGCTCCGTATGCAAATTTTTCAGGAAAAAATCCTACAGATCGGGCAAAACGAGGAGTGAAAAAAAATATTTTATGCGATTCTCGAGGGGCGCCACTTGTGCTAACTGTTGCACCAGCTAACCGGCATGACTCAAAAACTCTTCTTGAACTACTTGATTTGGCAAAGGCAATTAAACCAAACATGTTAGTGATTGTTGCTGCTGACAGCGCATATGACTCAAGTAAGTTAAAGAAGGCTGCAGCTGATCGCGGCTTTGTTATTCATGCCGCAACAAACAAGCGCAGGAGAAATGATTCTACAATTATCAGACCAAAAGGCCGATGGATTGTTGAGGGATGCCACAGTTGGTTAAATAATTTTAGAGCTGTAAAAACCTGTTTTGCTAAAACGTCACAGTCATTTTTAGGCTTTGTACTTCTTGCAGCTACCGTAAGGCTTTTTCAGATGATTTGAATTTCCGGATAAGCCCTTA
>CAIKAH010000024.1 GCA_903825355.1 uncultured bacterium
AACTGTATCCAGTTGTTATACAGCACGTTCGTCCCGGACTTCTTCAGGAGCTGATGGATCAGATATTTTTGATCTAGACGCGGTTTTTTGTGCGAGTCGAACTTCTTCTCCTGGACATACTCCTATATCTACTCCTATAGATGCTGCATCAAAGGATGCCGAAATATCCACGAGAGTACGGCCTAGCCTTGTAGTAAATACCTATAATGAACGAGGGGGCATAGTAGAAAGAGCTCAGTGGGCAATTTCTACGGCTGGTGCTAGTCCATTTGTTCCCAAGGGTGGGTTATCAGCGCCAGGGCCTGTTGTTCCTCGGTCTCCGAGCGATGTAACTGTATCCAGTTGTTATACAGCACGTTCGTCCCGGACTTCTTCAGGAGCTGATGGATCAGATATTTTTGATCTAGACGCGGTTTTTTGTGCGAGTCGAACTTCTTCTCCTGGACATACCCCTATATCTACTCCTATATCTACTCCTATATCTACTCCTATATCTACTCCTCGAGTGACACCAGATCCCTGCTGGGTCGGTCGTCACTCACTACATCATTCTGCTAGTGATTCAGGGCTAGCGGTAAACAGATTGCTTAAGCCTCCTCAAGCTCCTCTGCCCCCGCTATATACAGCGCCTGATTTGAGAGAAATTATGGCAAAAGAAGAAAGGATGCCGCAGCGAAGTTCATTACGTACTTCGCCTAGTGTTATGATTACCCATGCTCCTAAACCTAAAAGTGCCCTAGATAGGCTGAAGGATTTTGTTCTTGGGTTGCCTCCTCATAGGACTGGTGAAAAAACGTTAGATGGAGCTAAGGTTGACCGGTGGGGTGGGCACACTTATTTTGAACATGTTGGTAAGACAGACGCTGATTTGGAAGCGCGACTTACAATGAGGGCAGACCGTATTAAAGCGGCTACCACTTTTCCAGATATTGACACTACAGAAAACGTACTTGAAGAGGCTTTATTAAATAACAGTGATGACATTTCTGCTTGGCTTGCCACCGCAAAACAAGGACAGGTTTTACAGTTGTCCTGTAAGCATAGAAACAGAATAGGTGCAGGATATTTTCTTGGCAATGATACAAAAGTTCTTGCTCAAACATCTTGTATAGTTCTTCGACGTGAGGAAAAAAGCCCTACAGGCTACGTTGTTTTTACAGCATATCCATGGATTTAAAAAACTTAATGGCTGAGCAGAAAAAGTCTTTACTCAGTCATTAAGGTTTACTCAAATAATGATTTCTTTGCTAGCTTTTGCCAGTCAGCATCAAATAGCTCTATGCCGCGTTCAGTTAACGGGTGTTTGAACACTTGATCGAGTAGCGCAGGAGGTACGGTAGCAACATCTGCAGCGGCTTCAACTGCTTTTTGCCATTGAATAATATTGCGAATTGAGGCGGCTAAAATTTCAGATTCAAAATCATACGTGCTTTTAAGATCAGTTATTTGTTCTAGTAGCTCAGCGCTATCGACGCCAATATCATCCCAGCGACCAAGAAATGGTGAGATGTAGGTTACTCCAAGCTTGGCAACCATGAGCGCTTGTAGCGGGGTGAATACGAGTGTGATGTTGAGCTTAACGCCTTCGCTGGTTAGCGTTTTGATGACGGGCATGTATTCAACTGCAAAAGGAATTTTAACAACAGCATTTTTTGCAAACGCTGCAATTTCGCGTGCTTGCTTCAGCACGGCATCAGGGTGTTTTTCCACTATTTCAATACTGACTGGTCCGGGAACCATGGCACAAATATCGCGTAGCACGCCGCGGGTATCACTGCCTTCTTTGCTCAAGTGAGAAGGGTTGGTGGTGATGCCATCAATAACGCCTGTTGGTAAGAGGTTTTTGATCAACTCACGATTTGCGGTATCTAAAAATATTTTCATGCCATGGCTCCTTTTAAGACTTATTATTGCTTTACTACAAAACTAATCAAGCGATCTTGCACCAAGACTACTTTAACTACGGTTACGCCTTCAAGCCATTTGGTAATTGCAGCACGTGCGAGTGGTTCTACCGCCGCCTGATCAAGTCCTTTAGCCAGCGTAAGGGAAGCGCGTAGTTTGCCATTTACTTGAACAACCACTGTTACTTCATGCTCTTCGACTAGCGCTGGATTAAATGTAGGCCATGTGCAATGTTCAAGTTGTTTACCAAGAAGTGTTTCTAGTAACTCACTTGCATAGAATGGAACCATTACGGAGATTGCTGTAAGCAGCTGCTCAGCGATGGTGTGATCAAGTGCAAGTTTTTCACCTTCAATCACATTGAGATATTCCATGATTGAGGCCACAGCCGTGTTCACTTTAAAGTCTGCTAAGCGCTCTTGGTAGGCTTTTAAGAATTTATGGAAGGCGCGTTGTGAGGCTTCAGTTGCTGTCTGTCCTTTTGGTAGGACAGCGCCTGGTTTGTGGAGAGCGTTCCACAAGCGGTTCAAGAAGCTATGGACGCCGCGAATCGAATCACTTTGCCACTCAGTATCAAGCTCTGGTGGGCCCATGAAGAGCATGTACATGCGCAGTGTATCTGCTCCTAGTTCATTAACAATGTCGTCAGGATTAACAACGTTACCTTTTGACTTTGACATCTTTTCAACACGACCGGAGATGGATGATTTCATGCATACCATTCCTTGGTTGAACAATTCAGCAAATGGCTCATCAAATGGTAAGTGGCCTAAGTCGTACAAAACTTTGACGTAAAAACGTGCGTAGAGCAAATGTAGAATAGCGTGTTCAATACCGCCCACATAAAGGTCGACAGGCATCCAGTATTGCATGTCTTCTGGACTAAAAATCTGATCATTGTTACTTGGGTTTGGGTAACGCAAGAAGTACCAGCATGACCCTGCCCATTGCGGCATAGTGTTGGTCTCGCGCTTACCAGGGCCTTTGCATTGAGGGCAAGAGGTGTTTACCCATTCATCAATGGCAGCAAGCGGGGACTCGCCGGTACCTGTCGGTTCATATTTTTCTACTTCAGGAAGAATAATTGGTAGTTCTGACTCTGGTACGGGAACAATGCCACAGGTTTTGCAATGAACCAATGGGATTGGCTCTCCCCAGTACCGTTGACGTGAGAACACCCAGTCACGAAGCTTGTACATTACTTTACGTGTTGCAAGACCTTTTTCTTCACAGTAATCCATAATTGCTTCACGGCAGTCGCCAGCACGCTTGCCAGCAAAGGCTGCTGGTGCAGTCAAGATACCGTCAACCATATCGGTGTAACAGTATTCTAAATTGCGCACTTTTTCTGCTTCTACTGGATCAGCAGGGAATAAGATGGGACGCAATTTGATGCCATATTTTTTTGCAAAGGCCACATCGCGATCATCATGAGCAGAGCATTTTACAATGCCAGTGCCGTAGTGAGCGAGTGCAAAATTAGCAACCCAGATTGGCAAATCATCGCCAGTGACAGGGTCAACGATGTAGCGTCCGGTAAAAATACCATCTGGTGCTGGGTCTTTATCAAGCTTGCGCTCATGTACCATTTTTTCTGCGTACTTAATAATTTCAGCTTTATTGGCGATGCCTTCTAGAAGCGTAGGCAAGAAGGGGTGCTCAGGTGCAATAACCACAAACGTATCAGCGGCAAATGCTTCAAAATGTGCGCTGTACGTTTGAATAGTAAGATTTGTGTCTTTTACTGGTGCAGTAAACACGAGCCCATGGCTTTTGCCAATCCAGTTACGTTGCATCATTTTTACTTTGCTTGGCCAGTTAAGTTTATCAAGCCCAGCAAGTAATTTTTCAGCGTAAGCAGTAATTTTGAGTACCCATTGACGAATATTTTTTTGCTCAATTTCAGTGCCGCAACGTTCGCAGCCGCCGCCAACAACTTCTTCGTTTGCAAGCCCTGTTAAGCATTTAGGGCACCAATTGATGGGCATGTTTGCTTCATATGCAAGGCCAGCTTTAAACATTTGTAAGAATATCCACTGGGTCCATTTGTAGTAGCCTGGATCGGTAGTATTTACTTCTTTTGTCCAATCATACATGGCGCCTGTGGTGGCTAATTGGCGCTTGAAGGTCGCGACGTTGCTTGCTGTGCCAACTGCTGGTTGAATGCCTTTTTTGATTGCATCATTTTCTGCTGGCAGACCAAATGCATCCCACCCCATTGGGTGAAGGACATTGTACCCTTGTAGCCATTTCATGCGTGCGTAGACGTCAGAGAGCACATAGCCTTTCCAATGGCCCACGTGCAGGCCAGCGCCTGATGGATAGGGGAACATATCGAGGCAATAATATTTTTTGCGCTTGCGATCGTTTTTAGTATTGAAGTAAGGGTTTTCTTTCCAGCTTTGCTGCCACTTTTTTTCGACAGCTTTAAAATCGTATGCCATTGCGTAAGTCCTTTCAAAAATCAAGCAAGGCTAGTGTACCCCGCAAGTTTGCTTTTGTAAAAAAAGCCTGGTGGAATTTCGAAAGCTACTGTTTTGAGCTGCTTTTATGGTCAGTTTATCAAGTTAATTTACTCATAGAAATATTGAGAATTAAGCTTGTGTACAGAAGGACGCATTTGCGTCGCGCAATAATTTCACAACATCCACAGGGGGGAACTAGGGATGAAGATCTGTGCCGTGAAGTATTACGTCTTTTTGAGCTTGTGCGTGCTTACTGCTATTGGAACAGTTACCGCAAAATCAAATTGGACGATGCTGGTATTTGTGCAAGCAAACAATAACTTAAGCTCATTTGCGATGCAAAATTTTAATGATATGGCGATGGTAGGGAGTACGCCAAATCTTACGACGGTAGTACAATGGTACCAGCCAGATAAGCCCGGTATTTGGCGCTACAAAATTGAACTTGGTCGTATGGTACTTGATGAATGTATTGCGGTAGATCCAACTCAATCGGATGGGACAACTACTAATGAATTGGTAGACGCAATGCGTTGGGCTGTTAATAAATATCCAGCAAATCAGTATTCGCTCGTGCTCTGGAATCATGGAATTGGTATTCTTGATCCAATCTGGGGGAAAATGCGTCCATGGCAAGTGCATCAGCCGCGGCTTGGCTTTGCACAAGAAATTATTCGTGATAACCCACGTATTCAACTTGCTGGTCTGACTATGGATGAGCCCCTCCTTACAGAGAGTATTACTGAAAATACAGTTACAGTTACCTGTAGTTTGCTTGATTATGTAATCTCAGATACGCGTGGCATTTTGTTCAATGAGCAATCTCGTCGATATATGCATAATGCTGGTTTACTTAGTGCGCTTAATACAATTAAAACTGATGTGCTTAAGAATAATAAGCTTGATTTATTGGGTATGGATGCATGCTTGATGGCAATGCTTGAAGTTGGGTATTTGGCAAAAGATACAGCAAAAGTGTTGGTTGCTTCACAAGAGGTAGAACTTGCACGTGGATGGAATTGGTTTGAGGTTGTTACAGCAATGAATAAGCCAGATGCAACACCGGTAAGCATTGGTGAGGGGATTGTATCAAGTTTTGAAAAGCTTTATTGTAATCGTATTCCATTTTACACCCAGTCAGCTATAAATTTAGAAGGCATGGATCAAATTCGTGAATCAATTGATACAGTTATTAGTTTATATAACGAATGCAAAGCGCTTGATAAAAAAAGCATGCTTGATCTAGTGCGTAAGGCGCGACGTACGTGCCAACAATTTAGTTCCCCTCACTATGTAGATTTACATTCATTTTTGACCGATATGCAGTTGAATTTACAAGCGCTACCAAAAACCCATGCTGTAAATCGAAGCCAAGGGTTAGTTGCCTTGCAAAATGCCATTAGTCTCTGTAAGAATCATTTAGAATCAAATATTATCGCCAACGTCGCAGGTAAAAACTTAGTACGTGCTCGTGGCTTATCTATTTATTTCCCGACAAATAGGATGGATGAATCGTACCCCCTTACTAATTTTGCTCAAGAATCTCAATGGCATAATTTTATTAAAGATTTTATAAAGGGATAGGTTTTTACCGGTGGTTATTGCTTAGCAATAACCACCGGTCTGATTGATGATTGCTTTTTTTATATAGTCCGGTATGTTTGCCGCATGGAAACGCTAACGATCAATCCTGCCACTTCTCCCCGCGATGCTTACATCATCACTGGCCTTTCTGGTGCCGGTAAAACAAGTGTTATGCGTGCGCTTGAAGATGTTGGTTTCTACTGTGTAGATAATCTTCCTGTCCCGTTACTTGCTACCTTCGTTAAACTAGCTTTTCACGGCAATACCTCATTGCACAAAGTTGCCATTGGTATTGATGTGCGCAATGAGCATTTTTTAAAAGATTTTCTTGATGCGCTTGATCAAGTAAAACTGCAAATGCCTGGCTATAAATTTACGATTGTGTTTGTTGATGCGCGTAATGAAACAATCTACAAACGCTTTCAAGAAACGAGGCGAAAACACCCACTCGGTGGGGCCGTTAGTTTGGCTCAAGCGGTAACCAGAGAACGGCAGCTCTTAGAGCCTTTGTTTGCGCTTGCTGATATTGTGCTTGATACTGACGTATTCAATATTCATGAATTGCGTCGGTGGGTTAACAGTACTATTTCGTTGGATGCTCCGCGTAACTTAATAGCACATGTTGTTTCATTTGGGTTTAAGCATGAGGTCCCACCAGAAAGCAACTTGGTGTACGATGTGCGTTTCTTACCCAATCCTTATTTTATTCCTGAACTCAAACCCCTTAATGGGTGTGATGAACGGATTCAAGAATATATTTTTAGCCACGCTATTGCTAACGATTACTGGGATCGTTTAGTTGATTTTTTGTCATTCAACTTAAAGCGCTTTTACGAAGAAGGGCGCTTTGCTGTTTCAATTGCTATTGGCTGCACGGGAGGCAAGCATCGATCAGTGGCTTTTGTGGAGAAATTAACAACCCTTGCTATGCCCCAAGTGCAGTGGGTAAAGTCTCACCGGGACCTGGGAAAAGAGTAGCGCTGCCCGCTCCTCCTGAGCTTGTCGAAGGACACCCCGCAGGGGTGGAAGAGCGGGTGTAGTGTTCAGTTATTTTTCATTCCTGATGCGTTGCACAAAAGTGCCCATATCGTGCCAGCCTACGGTACCAAGTTCATCAAGCGATTTGGTTTCAAGTCCTCCGTAAAACACATGGCTTCTGCCGAGCGGGATAGTTGCTGCATTCGCGAGAGCCTGCCATTTTTTGAGATTAGCAAAAAAATCTAATGATATTGTTTCACTGGATTTAATTTCAATCGGATGGAGTTTTCTGCCATCGTCAACAATGCAATCAACTTCTATAGAGCCATTTTTATCGCGCCAAAAATAGAGTGAAGCTTGTTTGCCAATATTGCTGTATTGTTTATACAAATCAGCAATAATAAAATTCTCGAAAACACTGCCGCGTAGCCGGTCAACTGCGATCCTCTCTGGTGACTCTATGCCAAGTAGGTTGCTCATGAGACCGGTATCGTAAAAGTAAATTTTTGGATGCCTAATGACACGCCGGTTAAAATTATTAGCGTAAGGTTGCAGTAAAAAAATAATGTAGCTAGCTTCAAGAATTGAAATCCAGCGCTGCACTGTTGGCACACTGATGCCCAATTCATTGGATAGTTCAGAGCAATTGAGTAGTTGCCCTACCCGGCCAGCGCATAGTTTAATTAATTTTTTAAACATAGTGAGGTCGCCGACATTGGCCAACTGCCGTACATCGCGTTCGATGTATGTCTGAATGTATGATGGGTAAAGCTCTGTAGGTGCAAAACGTTCATCATAAATTCTTGGGTAAAAGCCATTGAACATAACTTCGTCAACTGAACCGGGGGCGATCTTATTGCTCGTGAGTTCATGCATTGAAAGGGGAAAGAGCGTTAGAATGCCAACGCGCCCCGCCAGCGATTGGGTAATGGCTTGGTTCATGAGAAAATTTTGTGATCCAGTAAGTACGTAATAGCCGGGGCGTTTTTTTGTATCAACTGTTAATTGGATATATGAAAGCAGTTTTGGCACGAGCTGAAATTCATCAATAATTAGGCCATCGGGCTTTTCATTGAGTTTAAAAAAGAGATCAGGGTCTGCCTCTGCCATCTCGCGTGTTTGCGGATGCTCAAGCGATGCGTAGCCATGAGTTCTAAAGGTATTTTTTACCAGCGTTGTTTTGCCTGACTGTCGGGGGCCCAAAATGGCTATGACAGGAAACTTGGCATAGGTAAGTAGGGTAGCTTCAAGGGCTCGGGTAAACATGGCTCAACTCCTGAATTATGCTATTTTAATATCCAAAATTAAAATAGCATAATTCAGGGCAAAAGTGCAACTGGATCGTATTTTTTCTTGGATATTATACCAGTAATCCCTGGATTTGCTCAATCGAAAGCTTGGTAATGTCAGCAACTTGCTCCATTGGCAGGGCAGTTAGCATTTGTTCAATTAATTTGCGTTGAGCATCGTGCATGCCTTGGCGGCGCGCTTGCTCTTCGGCTTCTTGCTGTGCTTGCGTAATACGTCGTAGTTTTACTTCAGCTTCGTATGTATCAAGTTCTTTGCGTGTAAGTTTCATTTCCGTAAGCAATTGGCATGCCTCTTTTATCTCCGAAACTTTTTCTAGTTGTTTTGGGGCAGCTTCTAGACTTGCGGCATGCTTGAAAAAATAGAGCCATCGGTCAGTAGTTGTACTCAGCTCATCTAATGCTTTAGTAAATTTTGGCAATTCAATAAACACAAAGCTGGTGTGCTGCAA
The DNA here is from genome assembly GCA_903825355.1 of uncultured bacterium. Taxonomy (GTDB): domain Bacteria; phylum Babelota; class Babeliae; order Babelales; family RVW-14; genus CAIKAH01. The sequence continues at coordinate 8,692 of CAIKAH010000024.1, forward strand.
GCGAGCATCAGGTGCTTGTGCATCAATAAGGCGGTATGTACGGCTATAGCGGCTATCTTGAGAAAATATCCTGCTATCAGCTAACGTAATGCAAGCTATCGGCGCCAGAGCTCCTGTAGCGGCCTTTTTTTTAAGTTGACGAGCTAGTGCTTGAGCAGCAATGAATTGACATTGCTCTTGCACATCACTGTCAGCGTTTATTTGTAGCACTACAATGCACTGTTTGCCTTGTTTATCGGTGCAGGTGACGTCAAGTGTTACTGTTTCTGTATCTGGCTCATTAAATGATATGCTCTCAATCTGCTCTCCTGTTGGTAATTCGAGGAGATTATTGAGTAGGTTTATAAGAAGAGTGCTGCGATCTTGCTCGCCAAAGAGTTTTTTGAATACAATGGCGGTTGTTGGTTCAAGAAAAGTTGTCATAGCTTTGTCCTTTTTTGTCCCCGCTCACCCTGAGCTTGTCGAATGGGCGAAGCCTGCAAGGCGAGAAAGAGTGGGCTTTAACTTAGAGAGATGCTTTACCAAGTTGCCAGCTTAGCAAAGTGTTGCAGGGCAAACAATGGTGCAAATACAAAGGAGTAGTTATGGATACTAAACGTATGCTTGGTGCAATACTGTTTATGATTTGTGTCGCAGGGGCGATATATGTTGCCTGTTTTGGCAAGCATGGTTTAGTTGCTTATTGCAAGCTACGTGCTGGATGCAAAAAAAGAGAACAGCGGATTATCGAAATACAAAAAGAGATCGCGTTACTAAAACACGAAAATCAGGCATGGAAGGATAATCCGCTAAAAAAAGAGTCATTTTTACGCTATGAATTAGCGATGGGATATACTAATGAGTTGGTGTACTTGATAAAGAAGTAGCCGGTGTTTTATTCGCATTCTTTAGCAATAATCGCTACTGCATCCTGATCTTCATCGTCGATATCAATATCATCCTCTTCAAGCTCATCATCTACTGTATCTTCAGCTGTTTCATCATCGGATGCTTCAGTAGCTGGTGGGGTGGTTTTACGGTCAAGCTCTGCTTTTAGGCGAGCGCGTAGATTTTTCTCTTCTTGTGCTTGGGTAGCTACCGTTTCTTCCATGTCTTTGAGGTGTGTTTTAAGATCCGCTATTTCATGCTCTATGCGGCTGATACTGCTTTTGATTGCAGCAAAGCTGAGGCCTGATTGTTCAGTGCTAGAATTTACTTTTGAGAGGTCAACTGCTGGGAGGGTCGAATCGGAGGTAGTATTATTTGCTTCGTTATCTTGTTTAGTTAATGCAGCCAGAGCTTGTTTGACATGTTCATCGTGGATTTCTTGTTCAGTTGCTCCAGCGTTACAAAGAGTTAATGATGAAACAGTAAGCAGAAAACTAAAAACAAGCGATTGGTTTGGTGTGGTGCGATTCATAGTAGATTCCTTTTGTTAATTAACTGAACAGGAGGAAATAATGCACGAAATGTAGTATAAAATCAAAAAAATTTTTATACCGATTAAAAATGACATTTTAGTGACAGGGATAATCCTCATTTACTATCCATAGGTGATTTGCAATAATTACATTGCTAAGATAAGTAATGAGGATCAAGGGGCCAAATTTTAATAAGCGTGAAGGGCTGTTGTGAAGGTTGATGAAAAAATATTAGTAGTACCGCGCGAAGATATGTTTACGCATGGCTATATTGATGGTTTTTTACCTGTGACAGATTTTCTGAAATACGAAGATATGATTAGAGAAAAAGGGCAATTTCAGTGGCGCAGTGCTATGGAAGAAAATGCTGACTACAAGCAGATTATTCCATATCTTATTTTTAAATATAATGAGATGTATTTTTTGATGCAAAGACGTGCTGATGCCAGTGAGCAGCGCTTGCAAAATAAATGTACCATGGGAATTGGTGGGCATCTGCGAGAAGAAGACATGGCTGAGCAATCTATTGTTCAATGGGCGCAACGTGAGTTTCATGAAGAGATTAATTACGCCGATAAGCTTACTATAACGCCATTGGGGATTATTAACGATGACAGTGACTTGGTGGGTAAGGTGCACATTGGGTTTGTGTATCTGCTTGAAGGTGTATCGCCTACTATTAGTATTAAAAGCGAACTAAAAAATGGTGCGTTGATGCCCTTGGCTGATATTGTAACCAAGTCTGATAAATTAGAATCATGGAGCAAAATGGTACTGCCATATTTGCAAAATCTAGCAACTATTTTACCGAAAAGCCCTACTCATGCCGCAACACGTTGATCAACAAATCGTCTCTTTTCTGCAACACAAAGCACTTGGTATTCGTATAGACTCTGTCCGCGCTACCACGGCTGCAAATTCTGGTCATCCAACCACCTGTTTGTCCGTAGCTGATATTGTTGCTGTGTTGCTTGGGCACGTGCTGCGCTATGATTATAATGATCCAATGAGCGAACTGAATGATCGCTTTATTCTTTCAAAAGGGCATGCAGTCCCCGTGTTTTATGCAGCGTTGCATCAATTTGGCCTTATCAGTGATGAAGAATTATTGTCGTTGCGAAAGATCGATTCAGTATTTGAAGGGCACCCAACACCACGGTTGCGATTCAATGAAGCAGCAACTGGCTCACTTGGTCAAGGGCTATCGATTGGTCTTGGTATGGCTATTAATGCGCAGCGCAAAAAACTTGGTTATGTGACTTATGTCGTGCTGGGTGATGGTGAATGTGCTGAAGGTTCTGTGTGGGAAGCTGCTGCTCTAGCGGGAAAAAATAGCACGCCTGGCCTGGTAGCGATTATCGATGCTAATCGCTTGGCGCAGTCTGGTGAGTCGCTCGATGCGCATAATATTGATACCTATGCAAACCGCTGGGCAAGTTTTGGTTGGGAAACGCTTATTATTGATGGCAACGATATTGGAATGACATTGCAAGCGTTATCATTTGCTAAGACATATACGCAGGGCCCTGTAGCCATTATAGCCAAAACCTTTAAAGGTTTTGGGCTTGATGATTGGCAAGATAAAAATGGGTACCATGGTAAGCCGCTTACGGCAGTTGAAGCAGAGGCTGCGATTGCTCATTTAAATAAGCGATTTAGCGATGCAACACATTACAGTGGCAAACAATTTGCGTTAGCTAAACCTGCTGTTGGTAGAGTGCCATCACCAAGCGTTGTGCCCCATCCAGTTGCAGCGAACATTGCAATGGTGATGCCCACAGGCAAGACAATGGCTACACGCAAGGCTTTTGGCATAGCGCTTGCACAGCTCACAAAAGATGTGTCGAATGTCTGGACAGTGGATGCTGATGTGCAAAATTCTACGTTTACCGATATGGCAGGCGCTGCCGCACCAGAACGGTTTGTGCAGTGTTACATTGCAGAACAAAATATGATCAGTGTTGCCACCGGACTAACGCAACGGGGTAATATTACCTTTGCAGCAACATTCGCCGCATTTTTTAGCCGTTGTTTTGATCAGATCCGTATGGCTAGCATTGGTCGTGTGCCGCTGCGGTTATGTGGATCGCATAGCGGCTGCTCAATTGGTGAAGACGGCCCATCGCAGATGGGGCTTGAGGATATGAGCATGCTGCGTGCTGTGCCTCGGAGTGTGGTGCTCTATCCATCAGACGGGGTAAGTGCTTATAAATTAGTTTATGCCATGGCTGCGTATAATGATGGTGTTTCGTACATGAAGACTACGCGGGCTGTGACGCCCTTGTTATATGATGCACATGAAGTGTTTCCGATCGGTGGCTGCAAGGTACTTGTTTCCTCGCCGACAGATAAGCTGTGCATTGTTGCCGCAGGCATTACCGTGCATGAAGCACTCAAAGCGCATAAATTATTGGCTGAAAAAGGCATAGCTGTTTCCGTAATTGATGCCTACTCAGTTAAGCCACTTGATGCAACGACCATTATTCAAATGGCTAACGCTGCAGGTGGGATGATTTTGACGGTAGAAGATCATTACATCGAAGGTGGGCTTGGTGAAACGGTAGCCCATGCGGTTGCTCGCGATGGTATTCGTGTGCATAGCTTGGGCGTGCATTCAGTCATGCGTTCGGGAACGCCTGAAGCGCTTATGGCTCTTGCTGAAATTGATGCAACAGCGATTGTGCAGAAAATTGAAGAATTGCTTAGCGCAAAATAAAAAAGAGGGGGTGTAGCACACCCCCTCTTTTACCAAATTTAATAGCTTGTGCTTATAGGCCTGAGGTAGCCACCAGTTACTAAACTTGTGCCACCACCAACGCCAAGAAGACCACTTAAGATAAGCATGCCGCCTGGTGCATTAAGAAATGGTACATACACCAATCCAATGCATCCAAAGGTGATATCAATTCCTGTTCCCAGCTGTATTTGCTTATCAGTTTCTAAGAAATCAATATTCGTGCCGGTAAAAAATATCATATCAATACGAACACTGAGTTCAATTTTCAGTCCCCAGCTTTCAATGGATGATTCAAAGGTACGCGATTTGACTTCGCCCTTGCTATTTACATAAGTCATAGTGAATGTTGGATTTTGATTGTTATAGAAGAATGCAAGATTTGGATCTCCTGCAAAGCAGCAGCCGCTTACTTTAAAATCTTTTAAGTGCTGGAGAAGATCTTGTCTGATTTCTCTAAGCAGACCTTCTTGTTCAGGAAGTAGGGCGGGGCGATAGTTGCTTAGAATAATTGTGAGAATTTTTAAAAGTTCAGGCTCTGGCGATGTTGAGACTTGTTCTGACAATTGTACCGGTAAATAGGGCACAGTATTTGTGACAGCCTGAGTGCGATCATTGTATGAAACGGTGTATGCTTGTGCAGTACCGCAGAGGCTGATGAGAAACGCAAAAAGAGCTATAGAATGACGCATAGAATTTTCCTAGAATTAAAATAAATGAAGATGGATATATTCCCGGCCACAGAGTAGCATTGTTCTGTTTATTCAAGCAAATAGTGTTGGAAAAGTACCATTTTCTGTCAAAAAGTACTGCCTTGGTCAAATAGCGATTGCTGAAATTGATACTGCAGCGATTATACAAAAAATAGAAGATTTGCTTATTGCAAAATAAGCAATAGAAAGGGGACTACAAGCGTCCCCTTTTATGACTATTAAATTTTTATTGAGGTGTAGCCGCTAAAAGAGCATCCTCGTCAAGGTCAGCTCTTTCTGAGCGCTTGATCATAGCTATCAGTAGGGATAAGTGTTTATTAAAACATTTAGGTAAATATTTCTTGTAGTGTTCAATGCTTTCTCTGTTAATTAATTTTTGTTGGTTAGCTTTCAATAACTTGGGGATAGTAGTCCATGCTCTAGGGCTACTTAAGGCATCGTTGAGCATCACAGTTGCTAGTATATGTTGTTTATTCTTCTGAGCAGCAACTAAAAAACTATAGTAGGTAGTAAGGGAAGCGTAAATTTTCATCTTTGAAAACATGCGAAGAGCTTGAAAGATGAGGTAAGTATTCTCTGTATCATTATTGAGCAAAATTATATCATTAACCATTGCTAAGTCTGGCTTTAAATAGATAATTCTGGAAAGAATAGTTATGGCATTCGCGGCGTTTTTGAGCTCATAGCTTGTCTTTAATAGTGTTAAAAGATAAGGTAAGGGAGAGAGTTTTTCCTGGTTGCTTTTCGAGATTATTTCACTAATCGCTTTGTTTATAAAGCTTGGAGTAATGAGCTCATTGTGAAGGGATAAGTAGGCTTTAATGCACCTGAGGTCATTGGTAAATGCTATGTCTACAAACGTCTCAATAATGTCTTTGGCTTCAGAAAGGGCAAAAGAATCTTCAAGAAAATCTGTTGCAAGCTCAAAATTACTTGCTGATATCATGCTGACTGATATTGCTACGCTCGCTAAAATGGTTTTGAGTGAAAATGTTTTTTTCATAAAATCTCTATCTTGCTAATTATTTTAATAAAACCGTAAAAATTATTTTCTTGTTGATAGTGTTCGATTATAATTATCTATCAGGGTTTTATGTCATTAAAATGCTTAGAAAGTATCGTTTCGATATCAGAAATGGATGCATCACTAATATTATGATAAATTGCTGATTTATTTTCAAAAATTGCCCTTAATACATCAGCTCTAGCGGTCGTTTTTGATGCTTCAATGTATTCTAAAACTTGAGCCAGTGTTTTTTTATCAAAGGGATTTGTTAGCTCTCGTATAAATACTTCTGGAGACGCGGCATAAGTGCTGCCTGTTATATTTGACATTCTAGCTTCTAAGCGGTTTGCAGGAGATTTCTTTGTCCGACTTAAAGTAGTTTTTCTTCTGCTATCTTTTACTGCGGCTGCTAGGCCGGTTGGTTTTCTGCTGCTAGCAGTAATATTTAAAATTAATAGGCTAGATAGAATCAATAAAAAAAATAAACGTATGTTCATGCCATAACCATCCAGTGTGAAGTTGAACTAATAAATAATTTATAATTATTGAATTATATCAACCCCTTAGATGATTTCAAGCTGAATATAATTTTGTACCAAAAGAGCGGATCTATCGATTTACTCTTAAAAAATTGATTAAAAGCTATTTTATGCGGTTGTTGCTGGTTTATCTAATAAATATTCCTTGCAAAAGTGCTATTTTCTGGCAGAATGTAATGCAATCTTGTCGCTAAGACTTGATTGTCCCCTGTAGGGGCTGTAGCTCAGTTGGTTAGAGCGTCCGCCTGTCACGCGGAAGGTCGCGAGTTCGAGTCTCGTCAGCCCCGCCAGTCTTTACTATATTAAGTAAGATGGTAAAAATTTATAAATAAAAATGCCTCGATCTAATGGTCGGGGCTTTTTTTATGACTAGAATGTTGCGTTTCCCCCCCCACAGAAGGCATAAAATAGAATGCAAGTATTATAAAAGTGATAATTATCTTTGAGGCGTATAGGGGAAGGGGTTCTGTTGAGAACATCTATCTTGTGGATACTGTTTGGTGCAATCAGTGCTGCTGTGGTTGGTTTTGTGGTGGTACATAAGAAGCCGCATCTTTTTGAAAAGCGGGGGCAGTTACCCACATCGACCATTACTTTGCTGCCTATCTTCTCCGCTTTGTCTATGGCACAAAAGAAGTACGGGTGCGAGGGCGTCCAGATGGGAACCGTCAATGAGAAGCAAAAAACATTCGTTGCTGCTCATTGGGTACATAAAAATGATATAGATCTATTGCAAGCGGGCGAAATATGCTCAACTGCGTCGTATAATGTAGTAGAAGTAAACGAGTTTTTAAGAGCGCATAATTTTCAGATTCAGTTAAGAGATGGGGGCCCAGAATCACTTTACGTAGCATCAATTTTAAAAATAGCTCTTGCATGGCATGACAAAGGAGAAAAAACAACTTTGGCTGTTAACAACAAGAAATATCCTGCTGTAAGGTTTGAACGCAGGGGCAAGCAGCCGTTTAAGGTATACGATGCGCCCGCAGGGAAAAACGGAAATCCTATTTTAGAGCTTGCAGCTAAAAATGGTGATATGGTGTATATGATGGTTGCGCCTGCCAACCAAGAGCCCTTGAGAGAGTTTGATTTGCTTGATAGTATAGCCATGTGGCAGCAAAATAAGATTGAATCAGCTGTGCCTTACAGCGCGGTGATATTTCCTATGGTTTCACTCGATCAAGAAGTTGATATTCGTTGGCTATTAGGCATGAATTTTCCCACATCAAACGGTCCAGCACAAATCGCTCAGGCGTTACAGCAAACAAAGTTCCGTATGAATGAAGAGGGGGCAATGGTGCAAAGTGCTGTTGCTATTGAAGTGCAGATTGGCATTGCGTGTCCCAACTTCAATCCTCCCCCTGTATTTTGTATAGATGATTCTTTCTATATTTGGATCATGCGCCCAGAAATGAAGACGCCTATTTTTGCAGCGTATGTTGATAAATCGGACGCGTGGCAAGAGCCTGAATCGCTTGAAAAATAACAATCTATAGCGGGAGCGGATTTGATGAAAAATATAGTTTTTGCAACATGCGGCATAGCACTGATAACGGCTTTTAGTTTTATGGTGATGTGGCGCAATGCTGTCCGCTCAGGAGCTGGTATTGTTATTGTTCTCAATGGTCCTTCTGCGGCTGGAAAAACTTCTATACAAAAAGAGTTTCAAAAAGTCATGATGCCTAATTTATGGATCAAAGTTGGTATTGATAATTTATTTGATAAGCCAATGCCAGATATTACCGCAGAAAATATGCACATTTGGCAGGTGAAAAACCTGATTCGGTGGGTTGAGGCTACTGAAGATGCTGCTAAAAATCCGATTATCACCCTGTTCACCGGCGAGCAGGGTGATAAGGTAGCTTATGGTATGAATGCTGCGATTGCTGCGTATGCCAAGGCTGGGAACAATATCATTGTAGATTATATTGCGTACAAAAAAGGTTGGGTTGATGATCTTAAAAAGCAACTTAAGGGTGTGAAGAACTATTGGGTTAAGGTGGAGATTCCACTCAGTGTGATAGAAGAGCGTGAAGTAGCTCGGGCTACATCGCCTAAGGGCCACGCAAGAAGTCACTATAAGACCGTTCATTGGGATATCACTTATGACCTTGCTGTGTCATCTCATAAGTACAGTGCCGCTGAAATTGCTAAAGAACTAAAAGCACGAATAGAAGCTTTGCAAAAGTAATTATTTTTTGTGCCTATTTTCCAAAAGATATTCTTCGTGTTAGGCTGCCTGGTATGAAAAATCTAGAAAAAAAGGCATTTAAGCTGCAGGCCCCGTTTCCTCCTGGCGGCGACCAGCCAAGCGCTATAGCTCAATTAAATACAGGACGTCCATGTAAATCAGTGCTCCTTGGGGTTACTGGGTCGGGCAAAACCTTTACGCTGGCAAATGTTATTGCACAGCAAAACAAGCCTGTGCTGGTGCTCTCTCCAAATAAGACGCTGGCGGCGCAACTGTATGAAGAGTTCAGTCTGTTTTTTCCTGAAAATAAAGTGTGCTACTTTGTTAGCTACTACGATTATTATCAACCAGAATCGTACTTGCCGGCACAAGATATTTATATCCCCAAAGAAACTAAAATCAATAGTGAAATTGAACGCTTACGCGTAGAAGCAACTGCTTCAGTCATTAACCGCAATGATGTGATTGTAGTGGCATCGGTTTCAGCTATTTACTCACTTGGTAACCCCGAAGATTATCGTGCTTTAACCCTTGCGCTTTTTGTTGGGCAACAAATTACCCGCAAAGAGCTTATTGATCGGTTGGTGTTTATTCAGTACAAGCGCAATGATGTGGAAAGTACTTCGGCCACGTTTAAAGTGCAGGGTAATGCTATTATTATTAACCTGCCATACATGCGTGATAATTTGCGGATTGAGCTGTTTGGTGATCACATTGATATGATGGAGCTGGTGGATCGGCGTGAGCACAAGGTACTTGCAACGCTTGATAATACGCTTATTTTTCCGGCAAAGCATTTTGTAACTACGCAAGAAAAGCGTGACGCTGCTATTGGGCAGATTAAAGCGGACTTAGCACATGAGGCGCCACTCATTGAAAATCCTTTGTATCGTGAGCGCCTGCTAACGCGTATTAATCACGATATTGATATGATTCGTGAGACGGGCTATTGTACGGGGGTAGAAAATTACTCACGCTATTTTGATGGCAGGCAGCCAGGTGAAACGCCGCATGCATTGTTTGATTTCTTTGGCGACGATTATTTACTGATTATTGATGAATCACACATTACCATTCCGCAGCTCCGCGCTATGTACAATGGCGATCGAGCGCGTAAGGCTGCATTAGTGGAGTATGGCTTTCGGTTGCAGGCGTCCTACGACAATCGCCCCTTAAAGTTTGAAGAAATTGAACGACATTTTAATGATGTTATTTTTGTTTCAGCAACACCAGGCGAATATGAAGTAAGTCATACCAATCAAATTGCAGAACAGATGGTGCGGCCAACGGGTATTGTTGATCCAGTAATTGAGGTGGTGTCACGACAAGGGCAATTGGCTCATGTGATTGAACAGATCAAGGCAACCACTGAAAAAGGTTTTAGAACACTGGTAACGGTATTAACTAAAAAAGCTGCCGAAGAGTTGGCGCAGTACCTTGAAGATAAACAGATTAAAGTGTGCTACATGCACAGTGAAATTAAAACCCCTCAGCGAACTGAACTTTTGCATAAGCTGCGGCTTGGCGTATTTGATTGTTTAGTAGGCATTAACCTGCTGCGTGAAGGGCTTGATTTGCCTGAAGTGGCTCTTGTTGCCATTTTAGACGCCGATATTGAAGGCTTTTTGCGTGATACCCGTTCGCTCATTCAAACAATTGGGCGTGCTGCGCGTAATACAGAAAGCAAGGTTATTTTTTACGCTGATGAAATCACTAAATCAATGCAGCAAGCAATGGATGAAACAGAGCGTCGGCGCACACGTCAACTGGCGTATAACGCTGAGCATGGTATTACAGCAATGAGTGTACAGCGAGAAGTAAAGAAGAGCATCAATGGACTACAGGAAGCAATTGCCAAAGCTTCACGCGGGGCGAAAAAAGGGCTTTCTGTTAAAGCCCAAGCGCAAGATGATTTGCAACGCATGATTCGTGATTGTGAAGAAGAAATGCAAGCAGCAGCTGAGGCGCTTGATTTTGAGAAAGCTATTGCCTTGCGCGATCGTATTTTGATTTTACAAAAATCAGTCAAAAAATAACTTTTCATACACAACAGCGATAAAAGGGGATGTGTAATGGATGTGCATGGCTTTGCTAAGGCTTCGATAGAAAGAGTACTAGAGCAATTGACGGTAGATCCAGTTCAAGGGCTACAAGCTGATGAGATTGCTTTGCGGCAAAAAATATATGGCAAAAATGTACTTAAGCAGTCTACCAATCCAGCGCTGTCAATATTTTACCGTCAACTGCAATCGCCATTTTTTTATTTGCTTGGCGGGGCAGCTTTTTTGTCGATAGTTCTTGGGCAAACCACTAATGCGGTATTAATTACTCTCTTTGTTTTTATAAACGTGCTGTTCGGTTTTTATCAAGAATACCATGCTGAAAAAACTATTGCAGATCTGCGTACCATTATTGCTCCAAAAACCACTGTGTGCCGTGATGGTTTAGCGCAGGAGGTGGTTACTGCTGAGCTGGTGCCTGGTGATATAGTTTATCTTGAGCCAGGGGATGTGCTTGCAGCAGATTGTAGAATTATTGAGGCTTTTGATTTGTTGATTGATGAGTCTGTGCTTACCGGAGAGTCTGTACCAAATAGAAAGATGGCTGCCCTCCCGTCTACAGAAGAAGGGCTGGGTTGTGGCTCTATTGTGTATGCAGGCACAACGGTGGTTACAGGCACAGGGGTTGCGGTAGTGATAGCAACAGGGAGCTATCGCTCACTGGGAAAGCTTGTTGAGGAAGCGACAAGTATTAAACGTGAAAGTTTATTTGCTCGTAACATCAGAACATTTACCCTTTTAATGATGGGCCTTATTTTGGTCACTATGGTGGTGCTGGTGCTATTACATACCATGTTTCGCGCCAGCAGTATGGCGCTTAGTGAAATTCTTATTTTTGCTATAGCATTAGCCCTTAGTATTTTACCAGAAGGGCTCCCCATGGTAATGACTTTTTGTTTAGCACAAGGAGCAGCGCGGCTTGCTAAGCAGCGGGTTGTAGTAAAGCGTCTGTCGGCAATTGAAGACTTAGGTAGCATTACAACTTTATGTTCAGATAAAACAGGGACCTTGACTGAAAATAGTTTATCTGTAGCAGCTATATATGGTCCTGAGCAAGAGGTCATGGTTGCCGCTATGCAGGTGAATCAACAGCTGCTTGTTGATCGAAAAGATGCTGCTCGTTCATTTGATGATGCGCTAATCAAAAAATTTCAAGGGCAAATGCCTCCTGGTGATCGTTTGTTATATTTGCCTTTTGATCATCAGCATTACTGCTCTCATGCATTAGTTGCCTATCCTGATGAAACAGTAGCATACATTCGCGGGGTAGTAGGAAAAATAGCTCAGCGGTGCCAGCCGTTTGATGCTGCATCAATAGAAGAATGGATACATGAGCAAGGCAGGCTTGGTCGTCGCACTATTGCAGTTGCTTCTAAGATAGTTTCTTCTTCGCTTACCGTTGATCTGCTTGTTGCCGAGCAAGCATTTACCTTCATTGGCGCTATTTCATTTGAAGATCCTATTAAAGAATCAGTCGTTGATGCAATTGCTAAGGCACAAACGCTAGGATTATCGATTAAGCTTGTTACTGGTGATTCCGTAGATGTTGCTGGTGCTGTGGCGTATAAGATTGGTTTAATTACAGACTCTGCAGATGTGGTCTCTGAAGATAGGCTGCGTAGTATATCTGATGATAAAAAATTAGCAGAAATTCAGCATAGCAGTGTTTTTGCTGATATGTCGCCCCATCATAAATATGAATTGGTGCAAGCATTGGAGGCGGTTGAGCAAGTAGGCTTTTTGGGAGAAGGGATTAATGATGCTCCGGCCTTAAAAATGGCGCATGTTGCTTTGGCGGTTGATAATGCTACAGATATTGCTAAAGATGCTGCTGATTTTATTTTGCTTGATAGGAGCTTGTCGGTCATAGTCGATGGGATTGCTGAAGGACGCAGGATTGTTGCTAACACCATCAAATATATTCAGCTGATGCTTATCTGTAACACTTCTAATTTTTATTCTCTTGCAATTGCTTCACTGATGATTGATTTCTTGCCAATGACCCCGCTGCAAATTTTATTAGTAAATGTGCTTTCTGATTTTCCATTAATTGCTATTGCTACAGACCATGTTGTTATTGAAGATATTGCAAAACCACAGCAGTATAATTTTTCTCAATTAATTACTAAAGCATTGGTCTTTGGGATTATTGGGAGCATCTTTGATTTTGTTTTTTTTGGTGTTTTTTATAATCAGCCAAAAGTACTCCAAACGCTCTGGTTTATGTTTTGTATTTGTTCTGAGCTCGTGATGTTTTATGTAATCCGCACAGAGCGGTTTTTCTTGTTTGGTCACCGCCCGCCGCTCCTCCTCTTGTTGTTGAGTGCTACGTCATGTTTTATTACGCTGACTTTGCCACTTACTTCCATAGGCCAGTCATTTTTTGGGTTTATCAGGCCAACAGCCAATCAGTACCTCTTTTTTGCTGCTTTACTTGTTTTGTGGCCCTTGGCTATGGAGCTGGTAAAGATAGGCTATCGCCGAGGAAGGGTATGGCTAGCTGAAAAATAGGTTTAGATTGCGTAATTTTCTATTTTGCGTATTATTGCGACTGACAAAAGCGTTCACATTATTGACTAATAATTATTTTTGACTATCTGGAAAATTATGGCGACATTACGAAAAACTGTAGCACCGCAACAAGAGGCTCCAGATAATATCCGCAGTATGGTTGCGCCAGCGGCTACCGATGAAGAATTTAGGGCATTTATGTATCTATGCAATGCCTATAGTCTCGATCCCCTTAAAAAAGAAATTTATTTTATCAAATACGCTGGCAAATCAACGATTATAACCAGTCGCGATGGGTATCTGAAAATAGCCAATCTCCACGAGCAGTTTGATGGGCTAGAAAGCGATGTGGTTTATCAGGGTGATGTTCTTACCAAGCGCGATGATGGAAGTTTGCACATTGCTTATGGTCAAGAGCACTTAGCTTTTGACAAAACAAAGCTTAGCGGGGCATTTTGTAGTGTATTTCGTAAAGATCGCAGCAAGGCTACTACTGTTTTTGTCAGTATTAAAGAGTATTACAAACGTGAAGCCCCTATCTGGCAGCAGTATACCAATGCTATGATTCTTAAGGTTGCTGAAGCAATGGCGCTTAAGAGAGCGTTTGCGATTAGCGGTTTGGTAACCAAAGAAGAAATTGAAGATAAAGATCAACTAGAAGATGTGGCCTAAGGTCGAGGTACTGCTCAGATTGACCTTTATCAAGATCTACGGCAGACTTTGATATCTACACTGATTCTTAAACCGCTGTGAGAAAAATATATGAAGCTATCGCTTGCCTGGATATTTGATCATTTAGACGCTGATTGGCGTCGACAAGACGTTGATTACATCTATCGCCAATTCAATCGTATTACCGCTGAAATGGAAGGGCTGCATTATGTTAAGCATGATCTTACGCAGTTCTTTTTTGGGATGATTGAGTCAATATCTGGCAATCAAGCAACAGTACATATTCCTGAATTAAAGCAGACCATTACTATGCCAGCACGCGCGCTTGCTATGCCTGGTGCGTTGTTGCTTAAAAAAAGTGATAGTACTATTACCTGGGCAACTTTTGCCGATTTTGCTAATGATAAAGAAGGCGCTTTGCCTGCATTTGATGTTTCTCCTGCCCTGTTGAACGGAGCCTGGCGTGAGCATTGGCAGGCAACAGATGTGCTTATTGAAGTTGACAATAAGTCAATTACCCACCGCCCAGACATGTGGGGACACCGTGGTTTTGCCCGCGAATTTAGTGCTTTTCTTAATATTCCACTTAAGCCAGTAACTGATTTTTTGACTACATTACCGGTGAATATTTCCCCCCAAGCAAGTACTAAAACAGCAACAATGCCCATTGGTATTGCTAATCAAGCACCGCAGGTATGTACGCGATTTACCGCTTTGTTTTTAGACCAGGTAGAAAATAAGCCATGTAATTTATTAATTGCCAGTCGACTATTAAACATTGGGGCTCGTCCTATTGATGGTATTGTTGATGTGACTAATTATCTTATGAATGATTGGGGGCAGCCTGTTCATGCCTATGATGCAGATAGTATTGCTGATGGCCAGTTGATTGTACGTATGGCGCGCGAAGGGGAGTCTATAAGTCTTCTCGGCGGTTTTGATGTAACCCTGACAGCAAATGATACTGTTGTTGCTGATACAGCTAAAGCATTGTGTCTTGCAGGTGTAAAGGGTGGCGCCAATAGTGGTGTCTCAGCAGGAACCAAGCAGGTGTTACTTGAAGCAGCAACATGGGATGCTGGTACCATACGTCGCACCGCACAGCGCCATAAAATGCGTACTGACTCATCAGCTCGTATTGAAAAAACGCTTGACCCTGAGCAAACAACACAAGCCTGTCAGCGGTTTATTTCATTGCTCAATCAGGCAGGGATTGTGCATAAAACAGCTCCTGTTATTACATTGATTGGTGCTGTTGTTCCGCCACAAATGATAACTATTGAGCACCAATTTTTAGAAGATCGCATAGGTATGGCTATAGATGTTGCGGTAGTTACAAGCCTGCTAAAAGCGCTTGAATTTGGCGTACAGGTTGATGGAAATAGTTACCTCATTACGGTTCCTTCCTTTCGTGCAAGTAAAGATATAAAAATTAAAGAAGATATTTTAGAAGAAGTCGCTCGTAGTTTTGGGTTTGATAATATTGCCTTGACACTGCCGCCTATTACGCGTACTCCTTTTTCACTGCAAGCAACAAACCGTATATCACGCATTAAGCACTATTTTGCCAGTGGCTCAGGACATCTATTTGAACAGCAAAATTATGCGCTGGCAGATGAGCAATTTCTTGCTCAAATTGGCTATGTGCCACTTAATCCCGTGAAGTTGCTTAATCCTGTTTCTGAGCATTATAGTATTATGATTAGCTCGCTTATTCCTGGATTGCTTAAAAATATTACTGAAAATCATGTTCATCGCGATAGGCTAGCATTTTTTGAATGTGGTCGCATTTGGTCAAAACCTGGCGAAGTTATCGTTGAAAAGCGCTCGGTGGCTGGCGTATATTTTAAAAAGCGCCAAGAAGTAGATTTTTATACCTGTAAACAAGATATTAATAATTTATTTGCTGATCTTGGACTTGCAGCGGCATCTTTATCTTGGCATAAAAAGCATGAAGCACTTGCTCCTTGGTATCACCCGTATCAAACAGCGCAGATAGAATATGCAGGAAAAGTTATTGGTGTTCTTGGCAAAATTAACCCTGCTTTTGTGCCACGGTTAGCGATTGATGCTGAGTGTGATGCTGTATTGTTTGAGCTAGATGGCGATTTTCTTCGAAGCGAGCCACCAGTAGCAATGAAATATATAACCTTGTCTAAGTTTCAAGATACCTTTGTGGATGTTAGCTTGCTAGTCCCTCGCCAGCTTCCAGCAGCACAAGTTGTTGCAGCAATCCGTAGTACAAGTGCGCTCATTAGTAACGTTGAGCAAATTGATAGTTTTGAAAATAAAGCATGGCAAGATGTACGGGCATTAACGTACCGGCTCTGGTTGACTAATCATGACCGAACACTTGAGAAACATGAGATTGATCAATTGTGGAAACTAGTTACTGAGTCTATTAAAGAATTAGGCGTTCAGGTGCGTGCATAACTTATGAATACACTGTTAATTTTTTTAAGCATCCTGTTAGTTGATCGCTTTTCTAAGGCATGGGCATTTAAAATGCTTGCTCACGCATCGCTTACTCCGTTCTATGGATGCAATATTGTTCTTACCTGGAATACAGGAATTAGTTGGAGTTTATTTGCAAGCGATAGTATTGCGGTAAATTATATTTTAACTTCAATTATTGCATTAACCATCGCTCTTTTTATGTGGTACACCGTACGGCGAGCCTTGCAGTTTCAGTCAATTATTTTTGAAACTGTTGCTCTTGCTGGTGCCCTTTCTAATTTGATTGATCGCCTTTTCTACGGAGCAGTGATTGATTTTATTCAACTTTATGCGGGTAATTATTCCTTTCCGGTATTTAACATTGCCGATGTAGCTATTTTTATAGGCGCATGTGGCATGATGGTGCGCACGTGGCACCATGAGCAGCGAGGTTGTTTTAAATCTGATGATTAAGGTCTCTGAAGCATTAGTAGCATTGATAAGAGCGCTTCAAGCAATTGTGTTTCCTCATCAATGTCGAGCATGTCTCTCGATTATTGATGTTTCGAGTGTATTTTGTTCGCCCTGTTTGGCGCAAATACAACCTATTGTGTCAGTACTCCTGCCGCTCACAAAAACCAAAACACTTAAAGTGATTGCGCTTGCTTCGTATAACGGAGTTATTCGCGAATTGGTTCTCAAAAAATTTAAAGGAGATCGATTAGCTAGTCGTCAATTAGCCCAATTGTTGCTGCAGATGAGCCCGCTTGCTGCGCAGCCCGTGGATGTTGTAGTGCCAGTGCCTTTGCATTGGACCCGCTATGCATGGCGTGGCTTTAATCAGGCTGTGGAGATGGGGCGTGTTATCGCTGGTGCAAAGAAAGCGGTATTGCAATCTTGTATTATGCGGCATAAAAAAACGATTTTTCAATCACGTTTATCTGCCCAAGAGCGCCAGGAGAACGTGCGAGGTATTTTTTCGCTTCACCCTTGGTATCGTGCAGTAGGAATGGATAGCTTACGGGGGAAGCATGTAGTCATTGTGGATGATTTATGCACTACTGGTGCTACTTTAACACAAGTGGCACGCATGCTTACGCCTTACCAACCAGCGTCACTTACCGCGGTGGTGGCGGCTAGAACGTTGTAGCGGACCGTTGATTTCAGTCTTAATTCCCTTGTTGCAGGTAATAGTTCCTGTTTGCGTATTGATAGTTGCTTGCGGGGCAATAGTACGCATGTTTGCAGTAGCCAGTTCAAACATTCCTGGTATTTCCAAGGATTGCGTGGAAAAAGTGTAGTTGCATGTAGTGGCTGTAAAAGTCATATCGTCCATATGGCCGGTAATACTTTGTGAGCAAGCAATTGTTTTCTGTTCGCGATTGATATGCGCCAGGGCGACTTTTAATGTAGCCGTTGTGGTATGATCTTTAGTAATAATCACTGTTGCTTGATGACAAATCATATCATGCGTTGCTGAGTGCCCATGATTCTGGGGGATTTCTACACGCTTAGCATAGAGCGTAAAAGCACATTTGGTTTTTTCATCTACCTCATGTACTTCTAATTCTTCAGCCTGAGCCAAGGGGGTTTGTGTATCGAGAGTGACTTCAGTTGTTTGGCCGTGAAAGTGAAAAAAGAGAAACAGAGCCCCAACAAAGAAGCTGAGTAGTATAATAAAAAATAATAATTTTAAATTTCGCATGTTCCGAGGGCTTTAGTAATCAGGGCTTGCGAAAAATGTTGGTTATTAATGTATAATAAAAGATCAAGCATAAGCCGGGCAGCTTGGTGGCCACCAGTACGAGGCAATACTATATCAGCATACGCTTGGTAATAAAAAGGAGCATCTGCGGGGCAAGCAAAGAGGGCTAATCCTTCTTGCTTTACTACTGCATCATAGTAATCGTCTCCTACAATTAACGTTTGTACCGGCGTAAAACTCCGTTTCTGTTGGAGGCGACGAATCGCAGTGGGCTTAGTGTGAATGCCGGCAAGACACAGTTCTGGAGGAATGCCTAGTTTACTGCCTCGGAGCAGCGTGGTGGGGTTATCTTTGCCGCTCATGAGAACGAGTGTAAAACCCGCTGCCATGGCAGGTCGAAAGGCATATCCGTCTTGTACTGAAAATGTTCTGCCTCCTTCGCCATCAAGATTAACTTGAATTTTCGCGTCGGTGAGGGTGCCGTCGACATCAAAAATAATAAGTTTGATTTCTTTGAGTTGGTTAATGAGTGCGGTATTTGCTAGCGCGCTTTTGAACCACTGAATATCTGTGTGAAAGCTACTGCTTTTGTCTAAGCTGTTACTATCCATTTGAATCTCAAAATTTTTGAGCCCCCGCTCCTCCTGAGCTTGTCGAAGGACGCGTCCTTAGGACGTAGAAGAGCGGAAAGTAAGCCGTTTTGTGTCGCTTTTAAACCCCTATCGGGGCGTGGTTCGACAGGCTCACCATGAGCGACGATAAAGTCCTAACTAAGTACAAGCAATCGTAAAGTAGCATAAAGTGGTGATGCTGAAAACGCCTTAGATTTTTTTGAGCATTTCTTCTGCTTCATGGTAATTTTCAATCGCATCATGAACATGCTCCAAGAAGCTATTATTGATTTCATTTTTAATAGCAACGCACTTCATACCAGCAGCACGAGCTGCTAAAAAACCAGGCATAGAATCTTCAAACACTAAGCACTCTTCAGGTTTTACACCAAGTCTTTCTGCTGCATATAAAAACAGTGCTGGATCAGGTTTTGGGCGGTAATTTACATCAGCTTGGCTGTATAAATTAATGCCGAAAAAGCGTTCAAATCCTAGTTTTTTATTTAATGTATGCAAGTTTTCAGGCATTGCATTAGTAGCGATACCGGTTGGAATATTGAATTCTTGTAAGCGTGCGTGAAAGAGTTCAAAGCCTTCAATAAATTCTACATGGTCAGCAAGCACTTCATTGGCAATCATAGTCTTGCGCATGATGATAGTTTCAATATCATCAGCAATATTGAATTGCTCTTTGATGTGTGCAGCAACATTAGCCATTGCCATGCCAGAAAAAGATTGCAGCAAAGCTTTTTCTTCTGGAGTAAAAGTAGTAACGCCATAGTGCTTAAGCAGATCAATAGTAATTTTTTGCCAAGCAGCTTCGGTTTTAATGATAGTGCCATCCATATCAAAGATAATGGCTTTGATTTTGTTTTTAACATCTTCCATGTTGCATTGCTCCTTTCTTTGCCCCACCCACATGCATTCTAAGCTGTAAAGGTTATAAATGTATATATTTTGCTGAAAATAGCAGCTTTTATCTGTTGTGTCAAATAGTAAATATTATTTGAGCAATAATACAATTTTATCAGGAGTTTGTTTGCTATTTTATATGAATTGTTTCTTTTGTCGTTTGCAATCTGCTGTTTTTTCTGTATATTTATACAAATAGAAAAACAAATAAAATGCTTAAATGATGTTAGTAGCCGTTGGCTAGGGGCTAAAGTTTAGGGGAATTCATGATAAATAAATTACGTTACTTTGTGATCATGCTTCTTGCGACATTATCGCATGCAGAAATATTGCCAGCAGCTTTTAGTGGGTGTCGTATAACTCTTGATAAAAAAGCTTTGTTTGCAATGGAAGTTATAGATAGCAATATTCAAAATACAGCTGATGATGTATGTCCTAGGGGCTTACAAGGGGCTCTCAAAATAGCTACTGCTATTTTGAGGCAGGCTATCGCAGGACAAGCTGATGAAGCAGTTTCTTTTGATGGTAAAACACTAAATGCGTTGGCAGAAAAAATGGAGCATGTTTGCAAAGAGTTTCCGATATTTCTAAAAAATAGACAATTTATGCTTATTTTAGAGCGATATAATAAAGCATTTGGTCGCGCTAGTAGAATTATCCAAAACAGGGGAATTGATCCAAAATCGATAGTATTCCGCCTAAGATCTGGCTTGTCGCCAGATTTAGCAACTCCTTTGTTGCAAGCAAAATCTGATGTTGTTTCCGATGAAGTTATGGGAGCTTCTTGGGCAAGTCCTGAGCTTGTACAAAAAGGGGGAAATTTGCTCTGTAGTGCTGCTCAATTGGGTGCCCTAGAAGAGGCGAAACGGTTGCTAAGAACTCGCGTTATAGCTGTTGATTTCATGGATGAAGAAGGTAGAACTCCTTTGTTATTTGCTTTGCTCTGTGGGCATTTTGATGTAGCTGATCTTCTTTTTGAAAAGGGAGCGGATCCTTCATATATAAATCCTAAGAATGGATCATCTATACTGCATGTAGCAGCTCTGGATAACAATAAGTCTGTAGTTGAGTGGCTTCTCAATCATGGTGTTGATATCAACATACCAAATTGTGGCAGCGCAATAATGACTGCTCTGGATTTAGTAGAAATGCAGTTAAGCTTCAGCAAAGGGGATAAGGAGTTTGTAGCTTGGCTTTTGAGTAAAGGTGCACGTCGAGCTTGACCTAGTTAAATGGTTGTCTTGCCTGAACAATAGGTTGCAACTTATATAAAATTAAATACGCTATTCTCTTTGGATTTTAACTGGAGCGGTATGCAGAAAAATAGCAAAGAGGAAAAAGTATTTTACAGACCAAAATCTTGCCATAATTCTCGTACGACAGCGACTAAAAAAGGTTTTTGGCATGAGTAAATTACGTTACTTTATGATCATACTTCTTGCGGCGTTATCGCATGCAGAAATATTGCCAGCAGCTTCTAGTGGGCGTCATATAACCCTTGATCAAAAAGCTTTGTTTGCAATCGAAGTTATAGATAGCAATATTCGGAATATTCCTGATGATGTATATCCTAGGGGTTTACAAGGGGCTCTTAAAATAGCAGTAGCTGTTTTGAGCCAGGCTATTGCAGGACAAAATGATGAAACAGTTTCTTATACTGGTAAAACACTAAATGCGTTGGCAGAAAAAATGGAGCATGTTTGCCTCCAGTTTCCGATACTCCAAAAAGATAAAAAAGTTATAGAAACATTGGCGGAATATAATAATTTATTTGGTCGTGCTAGCAGGATAGTTAAAAATAATCGCATTGACCCAAGATTAACAGTATTTCCGCTAGAGACTGGCATAAAGCCTATTTTAGTAACTTCTACTTTGGTAAGTCATGAGCTCGTAGAAGAATGGGGTAATTCGCTTTGTTTGGCGGCTGAATCAGGTGATCTAGAAGAGGTGAGACGATTACTTAGCACTAGGGTTGTAAATGTTGATTTTATGGATACAGAGAGCTGTACCCCCTTATTAAGGGCTTTGCTTTGGGGCCATTTTGATGTAGCGGATTTTCTTTATGAAAACGGAGCAGATCCTGCATATGTAAATCCTAAGAGTGGATGCTCTATACTTCATATAGCAGCGCTGGATCAAAATGAGCCTGTGATTGAGTGGCTTATTGCTCATGGTGTTGATATCAATATTCTAATGTATGGCAGAGCAATAATGACGGCTCTGGATTTTGTAGAGGCGTACCGAGCTTCCGGCATAGACGTTGATTCTGCCTTTGTAGATTGGCTTTTGAGCAAAGGCGCGCTTCGGTGGTCTCAGATTTTGGGTGAATTACTTTCTTGCTTGTACAATAGATTGCAACTTATATAAAATTCGATACGCTGTTCTCTGTGCATTTTAACTGGAGCGGTATGCTGAAAAATAGCACAGAGAAAAAAAGGATTGTACATGCAACATCTTGCCATAATTCCCGATGGTAATCGACGCTGGGCGGCATCTAATAAGCTTGCTACTATATTTGGGCATCAGCGCGGTGCAGATGGCTTTAGAATGACCCTTAAGTTTTGCTTGAAAAACAACATTAAGTTTGTTTCATTCTATACATTTTCATTAGAAAATTTTCGCCGCAGTGAAAGCGAAAGCACCAACTTATTTAAGATGCTGCAGGAGCTTATTTTTAGGGACCTCTCCGATTTAGTGCAAAATAATATTCGTATTAAGTTTGTAGGTGACCGATCGGTGTTTCCTGCCATGCTGCGAGCGGATATTGAACGTCTTGAGCAAGCAACCAGTGCTTGCGATGCGCTTACGGTTAATTTACTTTTTTGTTACGGTGCAACCGCCGAAATTACGAATGCCACCAAGCAAATTGCTCAGTTGGTAAAAGAAGGAAAGTTGAGCGTTGACGATATCACCGAGCAATCTATAGCTAAATTCTTATGGACTGCTGATACTCCTGTGCCCGATGTTATTTTACGCACCAGTGGCGTAAAGCGATTAAGTAATTACTTATTGTTTCAGGCTGCTTATAGCGAATTTATATTTCTTGATAAGCTGTGGCCAGATATTACCGAAGCAGATCTTGACCAGTGCTTAGTTAATTTTCATGCTATTAAACGCAATTTTGGCTCATGAGTAAGCGAGTTACTATTTTTGGTGCTGGTGCGTGGGGAACAGCAATAGCGCAATTGCTTGCAGGTAATGGTCATGATGTATTGCTCTGGACCAGAGAGCCTGTAATTGCCAACGAAATTAATACATGCCGCACTAATACTAAATATGTCTCCCTTTCTTTGCACCCAGCTATTAATGCTACCACCGATCTTAATCAGGCAGTAATACACGCAGACTGGTTAGTTGAAGCAATTCCGGTGGTATTCTTGCGCACTGCTCTTTCCAAAATTGCTCACTGCACTGTTAATCAAACAAAGCCATGGCTGTTGCTGAGCAAAGGTATTGAACAGCAAACTAACCTGTTGCCCAGTGCTATTTTGGACGATGTGTTTGGCTACCCTGTACCTAAAGTTATTCTTGCTGGTCCTTCATTTGCCAAAGAATTAGTTGTTGGTGCATTTACGGCAGCCATGCTTGCAGCTGAAGATGAATTATTAGGACAACAAGCCGCGCAGCTGGTGCAGTCAGATTATTTTAAAACGTATGCAACTACTGATGTGGTAGGGGTACAAGTTGGCGGGGCTGTTAAAAATGTTATTGCGCTTGCCGCAGGCTTTGCTCAGGGCTGTGGAGGTGGTGAAAATATGCATGCGTTTTTATTAACGCAGGGTTTTGCAGAACTAGCTGAGTTAATTACGCTTTATGGTGGACAGTCTATGACCAGTACCAGTCTTGCTGGGCTTGGTGATCTTTTGCTTACAGCGTCGAGCACCACAAGTAAAAATTTTAGAGCTGGCGTACTGTTGAGCAAAGGAGCCACGCTGATGGCCGTAGAAGAAGCATTAGGAACTCTGCCAGAGGGTATTAATACCACGCAGTCACTGCATGAATTAAGCTTGCAGCATGGCGTTAAACTGCCGCTTTGTTCACTGGTCTATGACTGTATTTTTAATGGAGCCTCTTTTGCCGTCCAACTGCGTAGCTTGTAGCGCCACCAAGCCAAATGCTTTTCATTGTACCTGATCAACGGAATCTGTTGCGCTTCAAGCGTACGCTTTAAGTCATAAAATGCACGCCAGGTACTTTTATTAGCCGGAGCTGTAAAATAGGGCAATCGAACTTCTTTGACCACGCATTTTTTACATAGTTGCTCTGCCGCCTTCATACTCCCCCGCGTTGGCTTACTAATGGTGTATTCCGCTATCGCCATACTGCCATACGTTTTAGCTAATTCGGGTAATACTTGAAAATCAACAACTTTGTCAGGAGATTTTTTGCGAGCGGCAAACCCTTCATCGATTATCATAAGTTGGTTATCTGCGCGAACAATGGCATATAGCTTTTCATGTAATAGTTTGGTGGGGTAGCTAAAAAGCATGTATTGTTGCTGCAGCCAACAATAGCCGAGAAAAAGCGCTAAAATACTTACCATTGCCAGCAATCTTCTGCTTGCGTTGTGGATAGCAGGGTGACGGAGGCATATAATGAGCGCGGCCACCGGTAGTGCTAAAATAATAATAGGTGGTTTTGCGCAGTGAATAATCCATTGTTGGCTGCTAAAACTGAGTATGTGCTGCCATCCTTCGGCCAGCGTATTAAGGAGTAGGGTGAGATAGCCATGTGGCAGGTGAAAAAGTGCAGCAAAAAAAGTGAGTGTGCATATAAACAGAAAAAGCATCAATAGGGGTGTAAAAATGAGGTTTCCTACTACTGCGACCGTAGAAATACCTAACCCCCAGTACACGATGATGGGAAGCGAAACAATAGTAAGGGCGCACTGCGTTTGCAGGAATACCAACAAGTAATTTTTACCATAACAAATGATATTTTTTATTGGTGCCATCGGAGCCATAACTGTTTCCAGAAAAGATCACTACTGCCAGATTGGGGGAGCTTGCGCATATTGTGTTCAATCAGAGTATATCGCTTGGCGCTTTGCTCAATAGCGGATTGATGACCAGAGAGAATGGCATCTTTGTACTGAGAGCCAATCGTGTTTGCTAGTATCTCAAAAAGCGCTGCGCTGCCAGCATCATCAAGTTGCTGCTTTTTTAGCTCTTGCTCAAAAGCAAACGGATCTTGTTGCTGATGCTGGTTAAGAAAAAATTGCAAAAGAGCGTTGCGGTTGTCGCTAAACCCTAAGCCAGACAATTGGGTAAGTACGCAACGAGAGCGGACAGTGGCTATCACTGCTTCAGCGTTTGTGGTCAGTAGCAAAAAGTTATAGCCCAATGGCGGTTCTTCTAGCAGTTTAAGTAATCGATTAGCTGTTGCTGCGGTGAGCTGATTTGCCTTTTCAAGCACGATAAAAAATGCAGCTCCTTCATCAAGGCTAAAGCGGGTTTTTTCAAAAATAATTTCTATATCTTCAAGCGTATAATCACTTTCAGGGCACAGCCATACAAGGCTTGGGTGCTGACGATTATTGATCCAACGGCAATGGGTACAAAAACAGTTTTGAGCACCTTGTTGAGGGCAGAGTGCTTCACGAATCAGCTGAATAGCATGGGCTGCAAGCTCGTCTCGTTGGCCCACAATAAGTTGGGTAGGAACGGTAGTTATAGCCATTGTTGTTGTCTAAAATAAGCCATGATACAAGCTACTTGCTGTTCAGTAGTTAGTTTACCGTCAATTACTAGCACATTGTTTCGCTGGGCAAAGATAGCTTCATAGCCGGTAATAACGCGTTGCCAAAAATCATGCTTTTCACGCTCAAAAGAGCTAAGCACCTCGTTGCGTTGCAAAAAGCGTTCGCGCGCGGTTTCAATATCAATCTGCACATAAATAGTTAGGTCTGGCTCTACCCCTTGCATTGCCCATGCGTTAGTAGCACGGATGTGGGCAATATCAAGACCACGGCCATACCCCTGATAAGCAACTGATGAATCAGCAAGACGGTCGGCAATAATCCAGCTACCTTGCTTCAGCTGGGGAATGATAACGGTTTGAAAATGTTGCGCACGGTCTGCTGCAAAGAGTAAAAATTCTGCCAAGTCACACACCATCTCTTTTTGTTTTTGTAAAATAGTGCGGAGTGACTGGCCTAATGCAGTGTCGCCTGGCTCTTTGGTAAAGACTATACCTGTTAATTTTTCATCATTGCGGTGAATGCCGAGGGCTGCGCAGACGGCACGAGCTAGGGTGGTTTTACCACAGCCATCAATGCCTTCAAACGTAATTAATTTACCATTCATTTTTACCACTTTCTTTAGAAGAAATAGGCTTCTTTCAAAACCTATTTCTTCTTTTATTGACATTGTTTTCACCCCGCTCATGGTGAGCTTGTCGAACCACGCCCCGTAGGGGTGGGAAAGCGGGGAATAATCTTTTTTTAGTGTCGCTCTGCCACCTCTGCGAGGCGTCCTTCGACAAGCTCAGGAGGAGCGACTGATTGTAATATCAAACTAAAACATTTTAAGTCTTAGAAGAGATCCAATATTTTTGCCCCCCAGTCTAGCATAGGTGGAGAGCTAGGCAAACCTCTGACAAAACAGAAGAAATTTTCCGCTAAACAGCGGAGTGCTGCGCCATGCGGGGCTGGGCAAAAAATGTTTGGACGGTAGAGCATACAGCTTGTACTTCTTCATCAGTCATTTCTGGCCACATTGGCAGGGAGAGGCAAGCATCGCTCACCATAGTAGCTACTGGGCATGCTGTAGCGAGCGCCAAATGTGTATTCAAGAAAGGGATGGTATGTAGCGGTTGTGGGTAAAAAATACGTGTTTGGATGCCATGTTGTGCCAAGTAGTGCTCAAGCTCACTGCGTAAGCTCTTTCCGCTGATATCTCGTACCAAAATGGTGTATTGATGGTAGACGTGATGGCCACTAATTTGGCGTGGCACTTGAACATTTGGTAATGTGGCAAAAGCATGATTGTACTGCTGAGCAATGGCGCGGCGACGGTCATTAAAACCATCCAAGAGCGGCAACCGCTGGGCTAATGCAACTGCTTGCAGTGCATCGAGGCGGCTGTTAATACCAAGCTCTTCATAGTCATAGCCAGCTTTGCGGCCGTGATGGCGTACTTGTAGTAACCGTTCAGCTAAGATCGGATCGTCGGTAACACATGCTCCAGCATCACCAAAGGCGCCGAGATTTTTTGTTGGGTAGAATGAAAATGCGCCAATGTTGCCTAGTGTTCCTGCTTTCTTTTCGCCATAAGATGCACCAATTGCCTGTGCAGTATCTTCAATAATCCAGAGGTTCCATGTTTCAGCAATATCGTGGAGCATACGATAATCTGCGCATTGGCCAAAGAGGTCGACGGGAATAATGCCTACAACGGGAAAGCCAGTAGCTTTGTGGATTGTGGTTTGTCCTTCAAAATAAGCATTTTTTTCAAGCCACGCAGCGAGGAGTTGTGGGTTGATATTGAACGTATCATGCTCGATATCAATAAAAACCGGATGCCCGCCATGTGCCGCAATTTCTGTGCTGGATGCAATAAATGAGAAGGGGGTTGTTAGCACAATGCCATTTTTTGGTATGCGTAGTGCGTGCAATGCCATCCACAATGCATCGGTCCCTGAATTGCAGCTAATGACGTACGAACTATCAAGGTAAGTAGCCAGTTGTTGTTCAAATGCTGCCACAAAAGAACCCCCAATAAATGCTTGCTGGTCAATCACTTGCTCAAACGCAGCAAGGAGGGCTGTTTTATTTTGCGCAATTTGTCTGCCAAGTGAAAATGCAGGTATAGAGAGCTTCTTCATAACGGGGTCCCATCTATTTATCAAAAACTTTACTTTTCTAGTGCTGTTTCGTTACACCTGTAACTTACATTGTAAAAAGTGCCTTGAGGCTCAGTCTACAGAAAAAACTATGATTTACTATGCATAGCAATCATATGTCTCGTAAGATGCCTTGACTTTTAGTAGTCACGCGCTAAGGTATAAAAAAAGAGAATTGAACGAGGAAGGAGAACCTATGCTCTATCCGAGCCGTCTATTTATAGCCCCCCTTCTGGGAGTGGTATCATTAAAGTTCTTTTTTTCTTGCAATGTTTCAGCCAAATTCGTTATCACACATACGTGACAAAAAATGATTGAACAGAGTGAAAGGAGGAGTTATCTGCAAAGCTGCTTGAGCAACGATTTACAAATTATGAGTAGTGGTAGTGTAGGAATATTCCTAAAAGGAGAAAGTCTTATGAAGCAAAACCTCAGACGTGCGCTCTTAGCCACGGCACTGGCTGGTCTGTCTTTTATGGGCGTGAGCGCCATAGGGGCAGAAGGAACCAGAGCTGTCTCTGGGCCTAAAAAAGTGCATCGCAGCGTAAGCGGTCCATACAACTGGATTCCAGTTGGTGCGGCCGTTGATTCAAATACAAGCGACCCATCAGCACTTGATGCTGATGGCGGTAATTACCTTGGTGGTGATATTATTTCACCAAGTATTCTGCTAAAAGCTGCTAACGGCGGCCCTGTTGACCGTGTTGATAGTGACAGCAATGTGCTATTTAACGGTAGCTTTGCGCCTACCAGTGCTTCTAGTAGCTCAAACGTTCTTAACATTTATGGTAATTTGTACAGCAGCCCTGATGCTACGGGCTTAGTTGATGGTGGTATTCAAGTACCACTTAAAGTTGATACCAAAGCTGGTAACGACGTTGTTATTGACGCATCATCTGTTGATGTAATTGTTAACATCAAAGAAGATGTTATTATCGAGCCATTGTTTGCTGGTCCTTCCGGCAATACGTGGGATTCCCCTGCAACTAGTTTTGCTGATTTTCAAACTCGTAACGATGTAGCTGCTGGTTCAGCACTCGCTTCTCCTGCGCGTGCAGCACATATCCAATTTAAGGCAGACGGCAATAACATTACGGTAAACGTTGACCACGATGTTACTTTCCGCGGCCGTACAACGGATGCTACCAGTGGTTCATCAGACTACGTAGACATGTTGGTCAGCTTTATTGGATCAGGTACCACAACCTTCAAAATGAAGGGTGGAGCAACTGTTAGCTTTGATGGTGATATCAATACCAGCGGTGCAGTAGCTGTTGATGAAAACGGCTTGTTGCTCAAATCTGATGCAAACTATGGTCAGCCAAATAACAACGCTGGTGGTACCAAAGTACTTATTTGCATGGATGGTGCAAATACAGATGCACATAAAGTATTGTTCCAACGCAAAGCACTTGATAGCTTTCCATTATTGAACACAACGGTAAAAGTTGGCTGTAACTCCGTGGTAACCTTCTTGTCCACAGACAGCTATGGTTACGGTACCGGTTCAGATGCTAGTGGTACTATTACTACTGGGCAAGCTGCATTAGCATTTGATGCATCAAGCGGTGATGATACGGTTGGTCGCATGGTACTTTTCATTAAAGGTGCTTACAGAAATAACTCAGCTGCAGAAGAACAAAACGCTGGTACAGAAAATGAAAGCTACAATGAAGAGTTTGCCAGAATAGTAACTAAGTATCCATTTAACGATGGTGCAGTAGTTGTTGCTGGCCATCTTGTTAGTTCTTTAAATTCTCCTGCTGACGTTAAGACCTACAACTTTTCCAAGCCAGCTGGTAACAGCGCGGTATTGCGCGTGGTAGATGATTTGTACTATAACGCCAACTCTTCTATCAGTTATGATCCAACATTAGTTGCTCGTCGCGGCTTGTTGGTAGTAAACGATGTACAATCACATGGTAAGTTGATGGCTGACCCATACTGGGATAAGTACAATCAATCTTCAGCAACATTCCCATGGTTGCCTACCAACCCTGATAACGCTAAAAACAACTGCCGTCGTGGTTTTGTTCTTGGTGTAAACGGAGTTGTTGATGTGTACCACAACACTTTCTTGGCTCATGCAAGTGGCTCCTTGAATGATGTTGATCCATTGGCATACAATGACTTTGCAGCAGTAGAAACTCCAGCCGCTTCATACTTGTTGAAGGCTCGCAACCCATCAGCATTTATTGTTGACGGTCTTGATCCTGATATCTTCCTTGATGGTGTACCTGCTGATGTTAGCCATGTAGCTGGTCCAAAGAGTGCCTTCCATGTTGCAGATCCACGTTTGCAAAATCAGCCAATGCGTGCACAAATTAACCTTCGTGGTTCAGG
Organism: uncultured bacterium; assembly: GCA_903825355.1. GTDB lineage: Bacteria > Babelota > Babeliae > Babelales > RVW-14 > CAIKAH01. Next base: position 38,367 of record CAIKAH010000024.1, read on the forward strand.
CTCCATGTACTTTAAGCATGCTGGTTCCAGCCATTCTGGCAATATTTTGGGTTACCACCAAGAGATTGTTGATGGTTATACCCTTGCTTCCATCAACTGGACAAAAGCACTTGTTATGAAAGATAACGATGCGCTTACTGGTGGGCTTAACTACCGAGCAACCTATAACGGCTACAATCTTTCTGTTGACGGCTATAACTGCGCAGCAGCAGGTAGCGAAGGGCTTCATGTTCTTGACGTTGAAGGTGAATTGATGACTGCTGGTTCACCAGCTGCTGATGCTGCTGGCGATCGTACCTATGCTGCCGGTCCTCTTCTGGCGCAAGGTGTATTTGGTGCCGCTGGTCTACAACTTGACTACCGTGGTGTTGAAGTAAACGGCGATGATGGCAGAGCAAATATTTCTCGTCCACTTGATGTTACTGGTGCAGTGACCTACCCTCGCTACAACAAGCCATGCTTGTTCTTCAATAACAACGCTATGTTCAGCAAAGTACGCTTCTCACACTCCACACCAACCCATTTTGTTGATGGATTGCCAGTAAACTCAGAGCCAGCAATAACTGGTGGTGAGCGCTTCTGGTTTGGTGTTAGTTACTGGGATGGTGCGCCAACCGATTCTTCATATGAAGGATTTGTTCTAGCTAACCGTACTGCTGATGCAAACCGTTTCCGTATGCCAGAAATTCAATTGTACAATGCAACGCTTGAGTTGCATGAATCATTGAATGCTTCAGGTGTTCGTTTTGTAGCTAAAGATATGTACAACTCTGATGTCACAAATGATTCTCCAATTCTTGGCTTCAAGGGCCCTGCAAGCAGTAATGACAACAACAACGTTTCAACAGTACAGTTCTTTGATCACGGACCAGCAACTGACACACACAAAACAGGACACGGCCGCATCTTCTTGTGCGGTAGCTCATTGAACACCATGGCTGATGGCAGCAACAACTACGTTTCAGAAAGCTGTTCTTGGAACATTTTCAAGCACAACTTCCCAAATGTAGTTGTAGATCGTTACCAACCAAATGACTCAGCAACTGTTGCCTTGAACATTACCAATGGCGACGAGTTTCCAGCTGTTTTGCAAGCTGAAATCAATAATGCGTCTGACTCAGAAGCATATGCTGACCGCTGTCGTGCACATCACCTTTTCTTGTTTGCACAACCAAAATCGTTGGCAGCACAAGTAGGCGCAAATGGTGAAGCATATGCTTATGCTGATGCATTGGCTCGTACCGATGCTAGCGGTTCTGTATTGAACCCAATCTGTAACCTCTCAGTAGGTTGGCCAGATGTTGAACAAGCAGCAAATATTCCAAACCCTGCTGCTGACTTAACAACAGGCGTTCCGCTTGCTGAAGGTGGTAAGTACCCACACGTATTCCCATACCCAAGCTGGGGTGCTACCGGTGAAGAGTGGTTTGTAAGCAACATGGCTGCTATCAATGATACGCTTCCTGCTGCATTCTCCCATGCCTTTACCCCTGATGCTGTTAACGTTGCGCCATTGGCAAAACTCAACATCAATGGTTCATTCATCTACTTCGGTTCATTCGATGCAGATGGCAACAGCGTAAAAGTACCAGTACAATCAACCGTTGCTAACAGCGGTGGCGATGATGTAACTGGTGTTGTGTATGCAAACCATGGCGGTCAGATCAATGTTGGTCAAGCTGCTAATGGTCAGTATGCACAAGCAGGCTTTGCAACCATGTTGATGCAACGCATGTGGAACGACTACAACGCAGATGGTACTGAGCGTGTTTCAGCAATGTGTGGTCAAGTTAACTTGCCAGCAAACCAAGTAATGTTTGATACCAACTATGCGGTACAACCATACAACCTGACCAAAGAGATGTTTGAAGCTCGTCGTGATGACACGTACGGCTATGTGCGTCTTGCTGGTTACAATGCAGCTAATGCTGTTGCTGGTGACCGTGCTGGCATTCCTCATATGCTCATTAACTGGCGCAACCGTGATGTTGAGTCATCAGCTCTTGGCTTTGACTACCCAACAGGCGATGTAGTTGACAACCTTGCTCCAAGAAGCACTGTAGCACACAAAGCTATTGCAAAAATGGCTAAGATGCGTCCTGCAGTAGGCCGTTCAGTAAACAGCATTACTGAGCCACAAGTGCGTCCACTCGACTTGCTCTATGTTGGTCCTGGCGACGATATCAGACAAATGCGTGTAGCTGGCGCAACTGCATCAGACCCATTTGTGCTTGATGTTAGCGGCGATGGCGTTCGTCCATTGGTTGCTCGTGTACGTGAATTCGTTTCACAAAAAACAGAAACCGGTCAAATTACCGACCACTTCATTAGCGAAGGCGCACATGCAATTCTGTTTGGTGAGTACGGCGGACACATTGGTCTTGGTTCACGCTCATGGAACGAGCATTCATTGAATGCTTGGAACTTGCTTGGCAGAGACAATGTTGCCATCATGCCACTGGGCGATTGCACCGTTGATGTAAACAGCAACTTGGTAGTAACCGACGCGCAAGCGCTTGTTGCAACACCAGACTTTGGTGCCAATGCTGTTAACCGCATTACCTTCTACTCACAAGAGCCACGTGAAATTCGTGTTCCAGCTGGTCAAACACTTGACTTGAGCAGCTTTGGTCAAGCAGCATACCAACAACAAATTGCCTTCGGCGGCCAAGTTCGCTTGGTGTTTGAAGTTGGCGCAACATTGCGTATGCCACAAGCAGCTGATGTAGTCGGCGGTGTGGTGCTCTACTTCAACGACGAATCACAATTGGTATTTGAAGGCGATCAAACAGCACAAAACTTTGTGCCGTTCTCAGACCTCACTTCTCCTTCAGACACTGCGCGAATTGCAGACTCACGCATCCGCGTTGTTGGTAAAGGCCAAATCTGGGCAAACAAGAATGCTCGCATTGAAGTAAACGGCAACGTGTTTGTTGGTGTTGAAGCTGATGCTCAAACACCTGCTACAGACATTACCATTAGCCTACAACGTCAAGGCGGTATGTTCATTGGTAACGACAACATCGGCGGCGGTGCGTTCCAAGTTGGTAACCCAGTTGCTGTTGATGGCCAAACCGTTGCGTTCAACTTGACGCTCAATGGTCCAAACGCATTGTTCCACATCGACCGTGAAGGCTTCTTTGGTCTTGGCGCTGGTGTGTTGAACAAGTATGGTGTACCAAACGGCTCAGGCGATTCTGCTCCTCTAGATGATGCAAACCCAGTGCTTGTTGGCGGTGTACCAGTTGTTCTTGCTGACGGTAAGCCTTTGTTTACCCCAGTACAATTCCAGGCTAACCCATCAACCGGTGCGCACTACGTGGCAAACTACCTTGCGCTTTCATCTGGCGTGTGGGTGGTGCAACCACTGCACAACGTTTCATCTGTTTCAGTGAACTTGCAAAACGGTGTGTTTGAGCACAAGAACATTGCTGACGGTAACGCTGCAACAGCTTCACTCTTAGCTGTTGGTCCTGCAACGGCATTCAACTGGTCACAAGCTGGTTCAGGCTCAGTAAGCGTACGTGGTGGCGGTAACCTCATGTTGGTTCCTGCAGCATCCAAGTCATTCAACCCTAAAGGCCTTGTTGCAACCAATATCTGGGATTACGCAGGTCAAATGACCATTGATCTGGTTTCTAGCATCAACGCTGGTAGTGGCGAAAGCTACAACATCATGGCTTCTGGCCAAATGTTGAAGGATAAGAATGCTGGTGCTGGCTTGACTGCTGGTTCAGCTGCTCAATTCTTCAACTTCATTGGTTACCAATCATATGAAGCACAAACAGTAGCTAAGCGCGTTGTGGTAAGCAGCACGCTGTTTGCTGACCAAATGGCGTACACGCTTGCTGCACTCAATGGTACACGAAAATACGCAGCTGGTTCACAAATTGTTCGTACTGCTTCACCTGCAGTTATTGCTGGTGGTGGTGATATGGGCGATGCGTTTGAAGTTGGCGCACTTGGTGCTGCAGGGGTAACACAACCATCCAGTTATTCGATTGCTAGATAAGTAGGTAATTACCAGGGGCGCGGTAACGCGCCCCTTGCTTTACACATAACTAAAGGAAATTAAAAATGAACAAAAAAGGTTTAAAGCTGGCGCTTACAGCCCTGCTTGCCGTTAGCCAGGCGTATGCGCTTTCTGAATGGCGCACACCGTGGATCGCAAGCAGTGGGCCACTGCGCTACATGTTTGAAAAGCATGATGAAGATCAAAAATACGCGTTGAATTTGTGGTCAGCGTACCATACCAAGTATGCAAATCGTGCATTTACTAAAGATAGTTTTAAGACCAAAGAAATTACTGCATTGATCTTCAATAAATCAGAGTTCAATGTTGGCGATGCGTCATATAATGGAGCGTCTGATCCAACAGGGTCTAAATACAACCCCCTTGCTGATGCTAAAACACTTGATCCACGCGTTGAGTACAATGAAGTTGGCATGACCATGGGTGGTGAGATTTCGATTCCGGTAAACAATGGTAAGGGTCGCTTGGGCATGCGGGCTTCAGTGCCAATGAGAAGCATTGACATGGAACGTTTGGACAGTGGTCTTGACCAGTCTGAAGATCCTAAAAATGACTTTGTAAAAGCAAACGTTGTTAATGTTTCAGTTGAAGCTGATGGTGCTAACGCTGGTGCGGCTATTCTAGGCGTACCGGTTAAAGCTTATCGCATGGACTTAGTTCGTGGTTTAAAAGATGCGAACGGAAATCTTGTCTTGGCTGCTGCTCCTACCGGAGTGGTACAAATAGATGGACAGCCAGTAGGCGCAGCTATAGCTAGTAACGATGATTTTCGCACATCGTTGAACGCTGCAATCGTGCAGTCTGCAACTGGCTTGAACGTTCCTAATACCTACATAGTACAGGTTCGTCACGGTGACGGTGCTGGTGGAGGAGTTGTCGGTGGTAGTGATGCAACGGGAATTTACCAGTATGCCAATGGTGATGGTGCTGCTCCTCTTGCCGCGCCATTTGTCCCCATGGTTGCGGGTGGTTCTGGGCCTGTTGCAGTCGATACTGTAGACTTTTTTGATAACACAGGCGGTACTAACTATGCAGCATTGTTTACTGCTGGCAGTGTATTTGATCAAAATAAGAACAAGCAGTGGTTGGTATTTAGACGTGCCGCTGATTCCGCTGATCCTGAAAAATTCAGTTCAGGTGCTGCTGGTGGTGCAGCCGGTAATGGTGGTGCAATCGCCCGTACCCTTGACATGTACATTGGTCAGTACACTCAAAACGCATTTGCTTATTTGACTGGCGTTGGCTTCTCACTTGATTCACAAAATCGTGTAGGGCTTGGCGACCTCGACGTAGACTTCTTCTACGGCCATCAATTGCACGAAGACTGGAACGCAGAAGTGCTTGCCGGTATTCGCTTTCCAACCGCAGACAGCAGAAACAAGTTCGGTAGCCCATACCGTCCATTGCTTGGCAACGGCGAGCATTTTGAGCTCAAACTTGGCGGTTTGGTTGCATGGCAGCCACTTCGTTGGATGAATGTCAAAGCTGACGCTTCATACAGCTTTGCATTGCAGTCAAAAGAAAACAGAATGGCAGTATTTGCAGGCTCAACAATCAAGAACTTGGGTCCAAAGGCCCCTGCAAATGTTGACTGGAGCTATGGCAAGGCACACCTTGACTTTACCTTCTTCCATCCAAAAACAAGCGATATCCGTTCGACACTTGGTTATGAGTTCTACTACAAAACCAAAGACAATGTGAGCTACATCTCTGGTACAGCGG
>CAIKAH010000025.1 GCA_903825355.1 uncultured bacterium
ACAAGTTGATTTACTCATCAACACCTTGCAAACTGCCATTGCTGCTGTTCCTACTGACGGCAGCGTCAGCACCACTCAAGCAACAGCTACCTTGAACACATTAAAAGCCGCTTGGAGCAATGCCAAAGCCCTTGTTACTGCGCTTACACTCAAAAATTCTTTAACAACGCAAGCCGCTGCAACAACATTAACCGCCGCAGACAGCGCATTAACCAATGCTCTTGGCAACTTAATTGCCGCTACCACTACTGCTACCACAGCGATAATCTCAGCTATTAGTCCTATTACCAACGCTAACCCAACTGTTGCCTCTAGCTTACAAACAACACTTGCCAACACAAGCGCTACACCCGCTGCTAAAGCTCAAGCTATGCAAAATGCTCAACAAGCATTGAATACCTTAAGCACCAACCTGGCTACCGTATTCCCATCAGCTGCAGCTCTTGCGAGCTTTAAAACAGCCTTTACCGCTGCCAATACACCACCTGCTGGCAGCTCAACCTCCCAAGCAGACACGCTCATTAATGCTTTAACTGCTGCTATCAGCGCTATCCCTGCCGGCAGTAATATTAACACCACGCAAGCAACCACCAATCTACAAAATGCACAAACAGCCTGGACCAATGCTAAAATACTTAATGCTGCCATCAGCATGCAAAGCTCCCTTACCACCCAAGCTGCTGCAGGCAACCTTAATGCTACTGAGCTTGCTGCTAGTACTTCAGTCCCTCTGGTGGCCAACTTGCTAAATACTACGAGCCTTGCAACTGATGCTATTATCACCACATTGACATCACTCACAGCCACTTCACCTGATGCGCTTACCACCTTAAACAGTGCGTTAAATACGGCATTCCCATCAGCAGCTGCGCTCAAAGATTTTATTGACGCCTATACCGCTGCTAGCGCCATGAGTACTGATGGTAAAACTACACAAGTTGACCTACTCATTAACAACCTTCAAGCTGCTATTGCATCCATTCCTGCCGACAGCACCATCAGCACCACGCAAGCAACAGCTACCTTGAATAAATTGAAAACAGCTTGGAATAATGCTAAAGCCCTTGTTACTGCGCTTACACTCAAAAATTCTTTAACAACACAGGCTGCTACAACAGCGCTACAAAATGCTGTGCAAGCAGCAACAGCAACCATGCCTGCAACCTTAGTAAGCGCTACCAAATTAGCTAGCACAACAGTTATAACCGCACTTAATAAACTCACCAGCGCTAGCCCAACAATTGCGACTACCTTACAAAACACACTTGCAAGCAACACCGCTACGCCAGCAGCTAAAGGGCAAGCAATCCAAAACGCACAAGCTGCTCTTGCAACATTGAACACCAACTTAAATGCCGCGTTTCCTTCAGCTAATGAACTTAAGGCATTCACTGATGCCTATACTGCTTCATATAATGCTGCTCAAAATGCAACTCCAAACGCTATCCTGGTTGCTCTGGATGGTGCGATTAAAGCTATCCCTATAGGAAGCAATATCAATACAACAGAAGCTCAATCTCAGTACAATTCACTGTACTATGCTTGGCAGAACGCACAAACACTTACTACAGCACTAAATTTACAATCATCTCTGAATCAGCAGCTAAACTTAATCACGGCAACAACGAATGCCACAAGCACACTGAGCAACTTAGCAACTACGGCTACGGCAGAAGCTATTGCAACACTAAGCGCCACAACCAGTAATACTGAAAATGCACTGACTACACTGAATAATACGCTTGCAACAATATTCACAACAAGCGCCACAAAAACGGCATTTGTAAATGCTTACACAGCAGCCAGCGCACTGAGCGATGGTAAAATAACTGAAGCGGACAGACTTCTTACTGCACTTAATGAAGCAATTACAGCAATTCCTAATGACAGCACTATTAATACCACACAAGCCAGCACTAGCTACCGTACGTTGTATAACTATTGGCAAAATGCGAAGGTATTGGCAGCCGCGCTTAATTTACAAACCCAACTAACGACAGCAGCATCTAGAGAGCAATTACAAAAAGCAGCAGAACAACCTCAGCAAAAATCTCCAGAACAAACTCAGAATCCTGCAGAACAACAGCAACCTAAAAAAACTCAACCGGACGCTAGTACCGCAGAACCAAATCCAGTCACTGTCGAGCAGAAACAAACAGCTGCTCAAACATCCCTTCAGGCAGCTGACATCATTGTTACAGGTTTGATTACTGCATTAACCCAAGCAACCACACTCGAGAAGATGCAGGCTATTAAAACAACAAGTGCAAATATTACGGAGGCTATTAGTAGATTAAACACGCAAAATATTGCCGAAAATGCTCCGGGCTCACTTGCAGCAGCTGGCTCATCATTGTATCAACCAAGTGCTGCTACCCAGCAAAGCCTGTATGTTCAAATTAATTCTATTTCACCAAATCACCCTGATTCATTGCTGCTTATGCTTGCTTGGGCTGACTTCCAAGTTCGTTATTTAACTGCACAGCTAACAGCACTAAACAAGCAAAATCCAATAATCGTTCCAGACACAATAACCAACAGTAGCTTAACAACAGCAATGAATAATATTACCACAGCGCTTAATAACATAGCTTATACCCCGCGAGGACTTGGAGGTAAAAACATTCCTGTTACAGCAACTAATGATCCGGCTCGTTATGCAGCCCAACAAGGTGGGGGTAGCCTTTACACCACGACAGCTAGTAGTAGTCTAGCAGCACTCAACAAAGCTTTAGCTGATCTATTAATAGCAGCAAACACTAGTGTCACTACGTTAACAGCATCGCTTCAAAGTTCTACCGCTAGTACTGTAGCAGAAGCATATGTAGCAGCTAACACTATTCCAAGCACTCCTGCTGGTAATACAAGCACACAGGCACAGCTATATGTAGCAGCACTTAATACAGTAAATGCTTTACTAACTAATAACACGGCAGCACAAGCCTTGGCTCCTGCACATAATAAGTCAACTTTATACAACAGCAAAGCAAAAACCCAAGTATCGTTACATACTGCTCTTACCTCAAAAAACACAAATCATCCTGATGCTACCGTTTTAAATGCTACGATTACAGATGTAATAGCGCCAATAACAACACTTGTAACCGCCTTGAAAAAAGCCGATGATGCTGTGATTGCTGATATTATTAAATTAAGCGCAACCCCTGCTCCTATAACACGTGCGAAGGCTACTGCAATTGGTAATCAATATACCAAAAATATATCTGCCCTTACCGCAGCAATAAAAGCAATGAATGGTTCTGCAAAAACACCAAGTGCTCCTCTTCAACAAGCTGCGCAAATTATTGCCAACCAGGTAGCACGAGCAACGTTACCTCGCACTGTTTCTTTACCTCAAGGAATAACCTTATCATCCACTTTATACAGCAACACTAACCCGCATCCAGACGCAACTGTACTTAGTACTGTCATCAAAACGCTTAAATAAAAATCTGTACAATGCCAGTCTTTTTATAACAAGGTTGATCAACTGTCCTATCATCGGTAGAGTGATATAAAAGGAAAAAGGAGACCAGAAAATGATCGATTTACAAGAACAGATATCGCTGAGCCCGATAGCGCTTCCAGCAACAGCTTTACAGAGAAATATAACCCTACAAATTGTTATTCTTTCATCACATTTACATAAAGTAATTGTAGGGATTGAGCCACGGTTAAGCGAGATTCTTATCAAACAGACTGTCGATATTTTTCGCAATACTTCATTTGACAATTTTTCTATTGAATCGTTATCCAATCAACACATTGAGGATTCGTACAAAAATCAGATTCGACTAAAAGTGAAAAATTACTTTTTTCAGCATATGGTTGTTGACTTCATTTTTACTGAAACATTCAATCAAAAACTGATAATGGCAAACTATCCACGGCTATCCTCCGTTGATATGCAACCTAATCATGCCATTAATTATCACTTTGATATTTCTGTTGCTGACCCCATTGAGCTAAAAGAGTGGAAGCATTTTTCATTTAAGCAGCCTAAACGTAAAAAATATAAAGATTTGGATAAACAAGTAGTTGCTTTTATTGATAATCGCATTTCTCCTAAAAAGCTTAATTCTACCATTATTGAAGATAATGATTGGGTGCTGATTGATGCACTCATGGTTGACACACAGGGGTCCCCTATTAATGCCGGCCTACAAAGCTCATTTTGGATCAAAATTGGCCATCAAGATGTAACCCCCCCTCTCATTACTCAGCTCCTAGGCAAGCAGTTAGAACATAAATTTTTCACAACCGATCTTGATATGGATGAAAATGAAGATGGAAATACCCATCGTAGCTATCGTTTTTTAGTTTCTATTAAATCCATTATTAAAGGCTCCCATTTTTCAATGGATCTCTTTAAATCAACGTTTAAATTAAAAAATAAAATCGATATTCATAATAAACTCATGGAAGTTTTTTCTTACCGCAATGATGTTTCACAACGCAAAGCAATTATTGATGAAGTTTTCCATCTGCTTCTTTCTAAACACCGCTTTGAGGTTCCCAAGCATTTAGTTCTGCGCCGTGAAGAATATATCCTTGAGAACCTCATGCCTCAACCCGATTATCATGTATACAAAGCACAAGCTGATTTCAATGAGTGCATTCAGCTGCTTGCGGAAAAACAACTCAAAGAAGAAATTGTGATTGACCATATCACTCACCACGAAAATATCCGTGCCGACTTACGCGATATGCAACAATATTTGCACTTAATTTCTAACAAGCGCCTTAAAGAATTTATTTATTTCAGACCACTTGTTGAACGAATTGACGATGCACAAGCAATGATTAACGTTACGCCACTGGCACAAGCAGTTGTAAGAGAAAAGACCCTAAATCATATTATTTACACGCTAACCCACTAGCAGCTATATATTCCTTCACGAAAAGATATCGCACTTTTAAAATACGAAAGAGCCATTCATGCTAGAAGCTTTTTATAATCGTATAAAAAATGGATTTGCCATTATGCTACAAGCATTCCAGCTTATGCACCAACACAAAACTTTTTACTGGCTTGCTTTATTGCTCATGGGCTCATATGCAGCTATTTTGAGTGCTCTATCTTCCTGTTTTTTTTATTTTATAACTAGTACCGTCTGGCACCATGTTACTACTGGGACTAATAATATTGCCTATGAAGGCACTATTGACCCAACGCTATTTATGCGCATATTGGGGATGCTTCTTATCACCCTGTTTATTCATGCCCTTTGGAAAAACATCCTAGAAATTACCGTGAGTACCTATGCGGCAGCCGCTATGCATAATGACTATGCTCAGCTAAGCGTCGGTCGCGCTTTTATACGTACTTTTAGTGCACTATGGCACATAGTATGCTGGGTATTATTGAATATAACGATTGGATTTGTGATTAGCGCTGTGAGCGGGGGCAACAATAATCAAAAAAACTTTTCATTACTCGATGCACTAAGACAAATGCTTGGTAGCATACTTTCTATGGCTTGGAGCATTTGCACCTTTTTAGTACCTCAAGTTATTGCCTTTGAAGGCACTGGTGCAATAAACAGTATAAAAAATTCATTTAATTTAATAAAACAGACGTTTGGTGAATCGCTTTCTGCAAACTTTATATTTAGCGCATTTTATAGCGCTATTGGCTTAATGGTCGGACTATGCGCTTTTTTGTGCTCACTCTTTATAGTTCCTAGCCCGACCGGCTCACTCCACTTTCCCCTAATCCCTAGTGTTTTATTTGTACTCGTACTCTTGGGAGCAGCATTTACCATCGCAGCCATCACCGTTGCTCGTATGATTTTCAAAACAAGCATTTATTTTTATGCCAAAAACAAAGAGTGCATTGGTTTTGATGCTTCGCTGATTAGCCAAAGTTTTCGGTAAATTCGCCTGAAGCAACACGGGCAGGCACCACCTGCTCGCTACCTATCCTATCCTGCATAAACGCCTTAACCTGGGCAACGTAGCTAGCCGCAACGGCTGTGTTTCGTCGCAAATCAACCGTGGCATCAAGTACCAAAACAGGCACCTGGGCAACGCGTGGATCAATACCCTCTCGGGTAATCATAAATTTTTCATGCCAATCGTGTAGCTGCTCCATGTACTCGAGCGTCACAGCCTCTTCTCCCACTCGTGCCCGCTCCCGCAACCGAGCAAAACAGCTTTCAGGAGATGCCTGCAGATAAATAAATCCACGCGGCGGCTTACAGGTATCTAGCACCATAAACTCCATCCACTTGAGATAAACTTCCCATTCTAAGCCAGTAAAAAACCCTTCAACATGGCCATTTTTGGCAAAGCAATAGTGCCCTGAATATACAGACCGCTCCATAAGACTGGCTGGCTGTGCATGCACCTGATGGTACGTATGCTCCCGCACTCTCGTCATCATAGTCATCGTTTCCATGGTATAGGCCCACCGCTTAGGATTTTCATAGAAATTACCTAAGAGAGACTGCCCATGCATTTGAAATGCCCAGCTATCAACAGATTCCTGAATAACAGAAATTTCTGGTGCATGTTCTTGGAGTAATTTTAAAAACGTTGATTTGCCGACCCCGGTATTACCCTCTAAAATAAACATTGATACCCTTTTTTGCTTTTCTACTCCTAAGGGGCATCCTTCCCAGAAACCACGATTAGCGAGCCACAAATTGCTAAAATTCTTTACCATGCGCAGTTTTTTGCGCAGAAACGAATAATAGTATAAACTGGAGCATCTATTCTGTGAATGGGACAACCCTCAAAAAACCTAACTATCGCGAAATAATTATGGCAACAAAAGACACCCCTAAAGCAAAAGCAGGCGAGCTACTCTATGGAGCTCATGCCATCATTGAAATGCTTAAAGCAAAGCGTCGGAAATTAATTGGTCTTTATACTACCAAACCACTTCCCAAATCATGGGAACGTATTGAAAAATACTTACCCAAATTTGTCCCAAATATTCAATATGTTAGCCGGGACATTTTAGACCGTATGGCAGGGACGCCAGATCATAATGGCATCGTTGCATGGGTAACCCCATTTAAATACACTTCGCAGCTGTTTGAACCAACAAAAAAACCGTTCATTCTGCTACTTGATTCAATCCAAGACGTACGCAACGTGGGAGCCATTTTGCGCTCAGCATATTGCATTGGGATTGATGGGGTTGTCATGTGCAAAACTTCCGCCGCCCCTATGAACGCTACGGTATTTAAGGCTTCTGCTGGCCTAGCCGAACACATGGATGTGTTCCTTGCTCCATCTCTGAAGCATGCGGCCCAAGAACTTGGTAAAGCCGGCTATAATATGTATATGGCTGTACTTGATGGCAAAGATGCAACAACCGTAGAATACAAAAATCCTGCCTGCCTGGTAATTGGTAATGAGGCCGTAGGCATTACTCCTGAAGTCAAAAAACTAGGAAATGCTATTACCTTGCCACAGCGCGCTTCTGACATGTCATTTAACGCTTCGGTTGCTGCAGGTATTTTGATGTTCATGATGCATGAAAAATTAAAGTAGTACTTGAATTTAAAGAGTAATCAATGAGAGTTAGAACCCTTTTAAATCCATTTTCATGCCGCCAACGTTTTGAAAAAATGCCCTGGCACGCTATTTTCCCCAATGCACAAGAAAAGCTTACCGTAGAAATTGGTTTTGGCACTGGTAGCTTTCTGGTACATTACGCCCAACGCTATCCCAGCCACGGCATTGTAGGCTTTGAAATTAGACAACGCTTAGTCAAACAAGCAGAAGCTTCTATTGCTGCCGCTAAACTTACGAATGTACATCCAGTTGAAGGTAATGGTCAGTATGGACTAGAAGATATGTTTGATGACAATACCCTTGACCGCGTATTTATCTTTCACCCGGACCCCTGGCCCAAACCTCGACAACAAAAACGTCGAGTAATAACCCCAGCTTTCGTGCAACTTATTCAGCGTAAACTTAAACCCGGCGGCGAACTATTTATTGCTACTGACGTAGAAGAACTCTGGCAGTATATGCATAACATTGTAACTACTGCATCCCAACTCACACCTACCACAAACGACCTGTTCTGGGAACAAGATTATAGGACACGCTGGCAAGAAATGACCCAAGAACAAAATAGATCGCGTTTTTTTGGAACGTTTGCTAAGGTACTTTAACAAACAAAAAGGGTAACGTTATGGAAAACGCGCTTTTATCGCCACGCCAAAAATTTAACGGTAACATTCTGCTTTTTTATGCCTTCGATGTAGGCAATGCTATTAATCTTGCTACAGTTAAAGAAAAAGGACTAGTAAGCACGTGCGTAGTGCCTCTTTCTACCTATTTTAAAAATTATCATATCCCCCTCGCTTTTCGTATGCCAGAAGAGCAAAATGGGCAAGCCTCTAGCAGCATCAGTTGCATTTCCAGCAAAATTCACCATTTCGGAGTACTTTCATTTTGTTATCGCATTCCCTTTGAAGAATCATTTGAAGATTTAAAAGTCAAAATGATTGAAATCAAAAAAAGCTTTGACACTAAAGCTGAAATTGATGCAAAAGCTACTTTTAAGACTATTCTTTCAGCCATTCATCAGCCGCGTTTTTACAGCCTAAAAAATTCATACTTTACCATTCAGGTTTACCCCCTAAAAGGCAACCATTCATCCGAAGAGTTCAAAGCGACTTACGGAAGTAAGATTGCTTCATTATTACGCCTAGAAGTGTATAACTTATCCAATTACCAACGAGATGAAATTCTAGCATCAAGTATTGGGTACTATGGACAAGACCTTATTATCGTAGACAGCGCAGCTTCTTTCATTTACGACGATGAATATTTCGAACCGCTTGAGTTTTTTGAATCTGCCAATATTCAAAAACTTGAACTACAATATTTTGACCGGGTGCTTGACCAAAAGTTAAACTACTTTTATGACCAAGACTCATACAAAGTACCCTTCAAGGCCTATATTCCTCTCATCAGTCAACGCATTGAACTCCCTGTTTCACGTTTGGCAAAATTACGTGTCGATATATCAGTAATCACGGAACGGTTAGAAAATAGCATTAAGCTTGCAGGGGATGAATATTATTCTAAGCTCTATTCTATGCTGGTTGAAAAAATGTCCATTCGCGAATGGCGCGATTCTATAAACCGTAAATTGGCCATTATCAGCGATCTATACCAAGTATACCAAGATCGGCTGGATACCATTCACGGCGAACTGCTAACGGTAGTCATTATTATTCTGGTTGCTCTGGAAGCGTTTTTGGCTCTGTATAAGCACTAGAGCTCACGAGTGATCCAGCACCACCCCGTAAAGCACGATACCCTCGCAAAAAGCGATCAGCCATATCAACGGCATAGCGTGAAGATCCTGCATTTTCAAGTAAAATTACCAACACTAATGGATCTTCATGCTCATAGGAAAAAAAGCCACAAAACCAGGCGTGTTCCAACTGATGCTTGTAGACTTGTTCAGTACTTAAGCTACAGGTTTGAGCGGTACCTGTCTTGGCCCCTACATCAAAACCTCTGATATATTTCAAACGTTGCGCCGAGCCCATTTGCACGGTCCCCTTCATACCACTGCGCAAAAAAGAGAGCGTCTCATTACTTACCGGAAGAAATTTACGAACAATAGCTTCTTGCTCAAGCAAGCGTGGTTTTACCAGGCTACCAGCACATACAGCACTCACCATGCGGGCAATCTGCAAAGGCGTCACAAGCGTATACCCTTGCCCAATACAAATCGAAAGTGTTTCGCCTGTCCACCATCGCTCACCCAACACCTGACGCTTCCAGGCACGGGTAGGCACCAGCCCCGCTTTTTCTGGTAGTGAAAGTTCCGTTTTTTGTCCTAAACCAAAGAGGTCAGCATACCAGGCAACCCGATCAACACTAATTTTACGCGCCAGGTTAAAAAGAGGAATATTGCACGAAACAGCAAGCGCCTCTTTGGGTGTTAAGGAACCGTGGCCCGTACGACGAATACAGTGATACTTGCGCCCACCATATTCAATATGCCCCGTACAAAGAATATCCGTATTGGTATCTAGCAGCTTATCTTCAAGCCCTGCCGTCATAGAAACAAGCTTAAAGGTGGAAGCTGGGGGATACAATGCACTCGTTGCTCGGTTCATTAGAGGATTATTAATTGCCAAACGGGTCCATTCATCATCACTTAGCGGGCTCAAAAAAGCATTAGGATCAAAGGTAGGGTAGGAAGCAAGTGCTCGCAATGCCCCTGTTGCAGGATCCATGACAATGACTGCTCCTGCTTGGTCTGGGGCAAATAACCCTTCCGCCAGCTGTTGCATCTGTAAATCGATAGTAAGAGTAATGTCGATACCAGCCTTAGCATGAGTATGAATCTTTTTCATAAGGGTCTTGCCGGTAGCATTAATCATATGAATGGCATACCCCTGCTCTCCTTGGAGCTGTTGATCGAAATGATGCTCAATACCAGATTTTCCAACATTTTCAATGCGGTTCAAATAGCCAAGCACATGACAACCCAAAGATTGATGTGGATACAGACGCTTAAAGCGGTTGGTAATGACCACATGAGGTGCATGCATACACTGCTCACTAATTTTACACAACTGCTCAAACGTAACGTCTTCTTTGAGCAGGAAACGGCGTGCAAACCGATGACAAAATTGCAATTGCTGTCGCTTATCCCCCTCCTCCAGGTTTACCCCTAACAGCCCCGATAAAGTTACTAATAGAATTTTATCGTCTTCAGTCAAGGGAGCCCCACTAATATTATGCCATGAGACATCATATACTGGCCGGTTAGCTGCCAGTAATTGATGATGGCAGTCATAGACATCTCCCCGGAGCGGGGCAATAACCTCCATACGCAAAAAATTGCGCTCCCCGAGCGTAGCAAAAATCCCCTGCTTATCGATTTGCAGGTAAAATAACCGAGCAAGAATAATAACCAAGGCAGCAGAGCAGATATAGAGAACCATCTGCAACTGTCGCTGATGCTTGAAAGAAGAGCTTTTTTTCATGACTATATGTAATAACATCGTAATTAAAACTGTTGATTTCCGTAGTTTGCTTGAAAAAAGCCGCTTTGGCTAGTACTAAGCCATACCCCATTTGCGATCACTATTTTGAGCTGGTAGTGTGGACAATAACAAGCTGAAATTTGAATAGTCAGTCAATAGTCCAAACATTCATGGAGGTTATCATGAACAAGGCACTCTTAACTCTTGTAGCTCTTACAATAACTGTAAGCGCAAACGTCAATATCAACGCACAGCGTGGCACATTACCCCTTTGTGAAGTTGAAGAAGTAACCCACAAAGACCGTTACGGCATTGAGCGCAAAGAGTACCGCGCTAAACAAACAACGCGAGCACCACTCCCGTTTGATGACACAGTACCGGGGGTCACCAAGGCAACACAGTTAGCAGCACAAAAAGAACTTAACCAAAAAGCTGTTGCAGTTGCAGCAACACTAACAGCTCAAGCAAAAGCTGAACACGATCAAGCAGTAGCTCAATTGCCATTGTCTAGCCGCGTAGTTCGCTTCTTTTATGCTGGCGACAAAGTAGTAGCAACAGAACCAGCAGTATCTGTCGCTCACATTCGTAGCCAAGAATCAGCTGATGCTTTAAGTACCAGAACGCTTTCAACCAGAGCTCCTAAGCTTAAGACTGAAATCGTAAATACCAATGCGGCTGCCCAAAATGCTGCAATTACACAAGCAATTCCTGCTACGCAACAAGCTATGGCAGATGCTAAAGTAACTACTGCAAAGAAAACCCCAACAACAAACCCTTCACGCTTTATGACTATCTTAAAGAATCATAAAGGTAAAATTGCAGCTGGTACTATTGCAGCTGTAGCGTTAGCTCTTGGCGCTTACTATGGTATCCCTGCATTTCAAGCATACCAAGCAATGAAGGCATATAAGGCATATGAGGCTACGTACTGGGGTAAATTCGCTACTACTGTAGCAATAGAACCATTCGTTCCGTCAGACCCACGCCGCATCATTAATGCTTTTATGTTGCGATAGTTTGAAATAAACACCCTGAGATAAACTCTCAAGCTCATTGAGCTACAATACATTTAGCGGGGCAGTAATGTGAAGAACATTACTGCCCCGCTTCTACATAATAAAGAGGCTCTATATGAAAAAATTGTTCTTAGCATTAGTCACTATTGCTTTAGTTACAGGCCCAAGCGGAGAACTACACGCCATTACTATCCCTGCTCGCTTGACCAAGAACGCTGACAAAATTGCAATAACCGCTCTAACTACTGTAGCGCTGGCTTTTGCTGCTTATTATGGTATCCCTGCATATAAAGCGCATCGAACCATGCAAGCATTTGAAGCAACTACATGGGGGAAATTTGCTAGCGCAGTAGCTCGATGCCCATATGTTCCGGTACCAAAAAATCCTCGTACCTTTATTACCAAGCCATTAGGGCTCGCTTAATTACTTAGTAAAAATTGGAAAGAGGGCAAGTGACTTAAAAACAACTTGCCCTCTTTTTTATTTACACCCACAACCTCAACACGCTACGCTAAGCCAACTTTTGCAAGAAGGCCTATTATTATGCGTCTACATATTTTTTTCTTGTTTGCCATTCTTACCTACCAACAAATCTGGGGCGCCACACCATCAGTTGCAAAACGGCCTCGCTACATTCTTACAAATCAACAGCGAGAACTTTCCCTCAAGTACCTCAATAAGCGTGAACAGGCACACCTTCAACAAATTATGCACCTATATCAGCATGAGGGAATCCCTCTTCAAGGCCCGTTTAATACAGCCCAACGAAAAAAAATTCTTATATTCTTATTGCTTTTGCTCTTGAGTAGCAGCCTGTGTTACATCGCCTATTGCTTGCTCAAACCAGCTTTTAGAGACCCTACTTCTGCACGGCCGACTCACCCTTCAGCAAGTGAAACCTGCGGGCAACAAATCCCTACCCCTATCCCCCATGCCAAGGATATTCCTCAAGCAGATAAATTTACACCCCACCCTCATAAATCAGCTGCCCCAGTGAATGATGAAAATATTATGACAGCCCTTTTTCAAGCTCTAAATGCTCTGCAAGAAACAAATAACAAATTCAAAACTGATAGTGTTGGATCGCTCATAGATTCCATGCATATAATGACGAAACAATCGAATAATTTTGCTAGCGCCTTGCACGGCTTTATACCATCACCAGCACACGCTTACGGGAACACCTTTCATCGCCCCGCCGCCGAGCAAGACCCCTTTCTTGCAGCAATGCCACAAGTGCCACAGCATATTCCATCTGTCAATACCTCAACAGGCACTGGCCAATCTAAGCAAAAACCACCCATTAGTGTCTACATCCCGAAAAGCACTAGTAATTTAGAAGCACGATTCCAAAATCTTAAACAATAGACCTACCAGAAGGCCTAAGCAATACTTGCATAGACCCTAGACGTTTGCAATACTAGCGATATGAATTATAAGTACCGCCCATAACATATGTGTGATTATGAAAAATAAGGCATTATTTCTTGATCGTGATGGCACCCTAATTCAGCATGTTCCTTATCTTCATCGTATTGAAGATGTAAAACTACTTGAACCTGTTATCACTTTCGTACAATCATATCAAGCACGCGGATATATTCCGATTATGATCACAAACCAATCCGGTGTAGCTAGAGGGATGTTTGATGAAGAAGCAGTACAACAAGTTAATGCTCACATATGCAAATTACTAGCGGCTGAGGGAATTACAATTGCTGCGTGCTACTACTGCCCACACCATCATACCAAAGCTACTATTCAAGCATATGCCATCACTTGCACATGCCGCAAACCACAAACAGGCATGCTACTTCAAGCTGCTGCTGATTTTGATATCGATCTTAATCAATCTATTATGCTTGGTGACAGCCAATGTGACTGGGATGCCGGGCGTGCTGCAGGGTGCCAGGTCATCAATGTAGCTCATTTACAGGCTGACCCCCTACTCCTACAAAGCACGACAGATTCTATGTTTACACAGCAAAAAGAGTAAAAAGTATATATTTTATGCAATTTTATTTTGATTTTTACGAAAAAGCACCTATACTACTTAGCAACAAATAGTTGTTCAAATTTCGTATTCGACAACTGTTTGATCCATTGCTTATGGTGGGCGTAGCTCAGTTGGTAGAGCGTCAGATTGTGGTTCTGAAAGTCGCGGGTTCGAGCCCCGTCGCTCACCCCAGCCTTCGCTCAAGAGCATCGGTTGGTGCAGTCGACCTTAGGTAATTTGAAATAGCACATCAAAAATTTGGTTTCGGGGTGTAGCGCAGTTGGTAGCGCACTCGCTTTGGGAGCGAGGGGTCGCAGGTTCGAATCCTGTCGCCCCGACCAGCCTTCGCCAAGGCTTCGACTGGCATGCCAGTTGGAAAGTTTATGAGCGAAGGGGTGGCCATCTCCGCCATAGCTTGTAAAGCGATGGAGGAAAGCCAGTATTAAAAATTAATTGGCTAACCAATTAGTCTTGATGTATTCTTAAATTCCAGAAATATCTGTGTGATGTGCCCGTAGCTCAGTTGGATAGAGCAACGGATTTCTAATCCGTAGGTCACAGGTTCGAATCCTGTCGGGCACACTCTTTTTGTTCTATTCTTTTTGATTGCCTTTGTATTCATAGCAGAAAATCCGCAGCTGGGATTAGCAAGCATATCATTAATTTTTTGAATCAATGGATGAATATGTGGCTCTTGTAGTTGCTGTTTATGCGCCTCTTGGCTCTTCCAGGTTTCATATAAAAAAATACAAACGATTTCACAAGCATTTGTCTTAGTTATCCTGCTTTTCCTGTTTTTGCTTCTAAAACAGCCATAATGGTATAATTTGGATTTGCCATATGATTTCCTTCTTAAGCCTTAATGATGTAAGGCCTCAATATACCAGAGGCCTTACATCTAGAATATTACATTATTTTTTCTAGCACCGTCTTACTATCAGTCATAAAGTGTTGCTTTAAAAGTGCTACTGCATCTTTACGCGTTGCCATTTTCTTCGGCTCAGCTTTTTTTGCCAAACAAAACATATTAATCATATTAACAGCAGCCTGTACTTGTACATCTTCCATAATTGATTCTTGCTGCTTTTCTTCAAATGATTTTTCAGGCTCCTTCTTCGGTCCATTTTCTGCTTTTTCTTTAGCATCGGCCCCAGGGGCAGCTGCTTTCTTTTCTTCGCCTTCTTTTGCTTCTGGCTCCTTGCCTGTTGCTTCTTTCACGGTGATATGGTGCTTAAGTGACGTCTCTTTACCATACATGTCTTGCACCCATTTAAGCTCATCACTTGGCACAATTTTTGGTTTAATTACAAAATCAGGCTCTATCCCTTTTGCTTGAATGCATTCATCACCTGGTAAAAAATAAAGTTGCGTTGTTAATTTAAGCGCACAACCATTCGTAATAGGCATTACCGTTTGCACTGATCCTTTTCCAAAGGTCTGCGATCCAACCAAAAAAACCATTAACGGTTGATGAGCTTCCCCTTCTTGCATCGCATGATAGCGCAAGCTTCCCGCCAGAATTTCAGCCGCAGAAGCCGTAAAATTATCAATCAGAATGAAGATAGGCGCTGTTGAAGTTAGTACCGGATGTCGTGCCGTGTAGTATTTATCAACAACTTCACCTCTTTTATTTTTGGTAACAGCCACCAAGGAGCGTTTCTTTAAAAAGAGGCCAGCCATTTCGACAGCTGACTGCAAAATACCCCCTGGGTTGCGCCGCAAATCAAGCACTATTCCTTTACACTTGCCGGTGTTCGCTTTTTCTAGAAGTTGTCGTACTTGTTCAGCTATAGGTTCGCTAAACATACGCAAAGAGAGGTAGTATACATTTTGGTCTTTTAAATAATAACAAAGGGAATGCTGGTCTTTAATCGTGTCGCGCGTTAGCGTAAATTCCATGGGCTTTTTATTGCGTAAAATTTTAATCGATACCGTACTCCCAATGGGCCCCTTCAACTTATTTATTACCTCATCTGAAGACAAGCCGCGGAGCTTAGCTTCAGAGACTTCAACAATTTTGTCTCCTGCCTTTAATCCTGCTTTTTCTGCTGGCCCTCCTGGCACGGTATCAATAATCGCTAGTGCATCGTCTTCTGGTGGTTTGCTGATAATACTAATACCAATCCCTGAAAACTCTCCTGATGCTGATTCCATAATCGCCGAATAAGCCTCTTTATTCAAAAAAGCAGAGTGAGCATCAATATTACCAGCAGCAGCCTTAAGCGATTGTTCAATAAATTCTTTAAAATTAACCTGCCTAATAGCCTGCTCTTGAACCCTACTAATAACTTCCGCATACGTACGCAGCCATTGATAAATATCTTTTTCTTGGTCAATCGGTTCAGCTTTTTTATCTTTTTTTGCGGTAACCGTAATTTTTACTACATCTTTTGATTTTTTGCTTGCCACATTTGCTTGCACTTCAACAAAATTCACCGTTATCACCATACCCAATAGGAGGGCATATAACTGCTTCATAACTGTCCCTTTCTCTGTCTGCTTTCAACTTTTTCTATTTGTACTGGCAGCGTAGCACGAAGGCCCCCCGTTAGGTAAACATTGTTTTCACCTGTAAGAATAAATTTGCTACAATAAGATCCTTGTTTTTTAGTTTTTGCTGCTTGCAGCGTACAGTCAGGAGTTACGACCTATGTCTCAGTTAATGCCAGAAAATCATTTTGGAGCGTCAGAAGAACACGAACTACGCAAAGCAAAAGTTACTGCTATGCACCAAGAAGGTATTAGCCCTTGGCCAGCGTTCAAGCCAGTTAGCCACACGACAAAACAAGCATTAAGCGATTTCAGCAATACAAATAATACCGCTACAGCTTATGCTCTTGCTGGCCGCATGATGACACGCCGTGATCATGGCAAAACCTTTTTTGTTAATATCCAAGACCGTGATGGAACAATTCAGTTGTATATCAAAAAAGATGATGTTGGCGAAACCATATTTGAGGCATTCAAAAAAAATACTGACCTAGGTGATATCGTCTGGGCATCAGGAACACTCTTTATAACAAAAATGGGCGAAACAACCCTACATGTTAAGGATTTCGCTCTGCTTTCAAAATGCTTACATCCGCTGCCAGAAAAATTTCACGGACTAACAGATGTCGAGCAACGATATCGTCAACGCTACCTTGACCTAATTAGCAATACAGAAACACGAGAAAAATTTAAAAAACGCTCTGGTATTATCTTAGCCATCAGACAATTTTTACAAGAGCAAGACTTCCTGGAAGTTGAAACGCCTATGCTTCACCCCATCCCAGGAGGGGCAGCTGCTCGTCCCTTTGTGACACATCACAATGCCTACAATATGGACTTATTCCTCCGTATTGCGCCAGAACTATACCTCAAGCGTTTAGTGATTGGGGGCTTTGAACGTGTCTTTGAAATTAACCGTAACTTTCGCAATGAAGGGGTTTCTACACGCCACAACCCTGAATTCACTATGATTGAGTTTTACATGGCTCATGGGGATGTACAAAATGGTATTGATTTAACACAGCGATTATTACAGAATGTAGTAGAAAAAAACTTCGGCACTCACCAAGTACCATTTCAAGGTAAAACCATCGACTTTACTGCTCCATTTAAGCAACTTACCGTTGAAGAATCTCTCATTGAAATAGGCGGACTGCATGCAAAAGATTTTGCCCCAGATCATATCAATGCTACGATTGGAAAATATGGCGCAGAAGCACGAATCGACGCAAGTTATGGCGAAAAATTATTTGCTCTTTTTGAGGCATGCGTAGAACAAAAAATTGTGCAACCTACCTTTATTGTAGGCTACCCTATTGAAGTTTCACCACTTTCCAAGCGAGACCCAAAAAATCCTCATCTTGCTGCTCGCTTTGAACTTTTTATTTGTGGTATGGAATTTGCTAACGGCTTTACTGAGCTGAATGATCCCTTTGATCAGGCAGAACGCTTTAAAGCACAAGTACAGGCACGCACGTCGGGTGACAGTGAAGCACATCACTATGATGCTGACTACATCAAAGCGCTTGAATTTGGTTTACCACCAACAGTAGGCGTCGGCATTGGGATTGATCGTTTAGTAATGGTATTAACCGATACAGCTTCAATTAAAGATGTTATTCTGTTCCCAACATTAAAAATGTCGCACGAGTAAACAATGAACCTAGTCGCATGATTGAAACCATAAAATCACCTACGACGGCGCAACACGTTTCACCCGCTGAACAAGCAGCAACTTTTATTAACGGCATTAAATATCGCTGGCAGATACCTCACGCTAATGCCGAGCAAGTGCGCGCTATTGCATACAAACACAGCCTCGCACTGCCTCTGGCACACGTGCTGCATACCCGTGGGTATAATGACGAAGAAACCATTACATCGCTTCTGTTTTCTACCTACGAAAAGGATGTTCCACACCCAGGTAGTATGAAGGGGTTGCTTGTCGCAGCAGAACGGATTATTGCTGCGCGTGCAAAGAAAGAAAAAATCCTCATATTTGGCGATTATGATGTGGATGGTGTTACCTCGTCTTCTTTAGCATTGACCGCATTATTACCACTCGGGTTTGATATTAATTTTTATCTTCCTAACCGAGTAAAAGATGGATACGGCCTTTCTGTAGAAGCGGTACAAAAGGCACATAAAAATGGCTTTACCTTAATCGTTACTGTCGACAACGGCACCACTGCCTATGCCGCTGCCCAAGAGGCCCAACGCTTGGGTGTTGATTTAATCATCACCGACCATCACCGCCCTCATGGTGGGGACTTGCCACCAGCACTATGCATTGTTAACCCACATCAGCATGATTGTGAATACCCGTTCAAACACCTTGCTGGCGTTGGGGTGACCTTCAAGCTTATGTGCATGATCTACGAGCTGCTAGGCATTCCCAGCATGCCAGAAAAAACATATGAACTGCTCTTACTGGGCACCGTTGCAGATGTTGTGCCTCTCCTTGGTGAAAACCGTTACTGGGTGCGTCACGGACTACATACTATCAACCATTTTCGTAGCAATGCAATGCGCACGCTGGCACAAAACAGCAATCTAACAAAAGAAGAATATACTTCACTTGATATTGGCTTTATGATTGCACCACAAATTAACGCGCTGGGGCGTCTAGCAGACCCGCGCGATGCAGTTAAATTTATGATCAGCTCTGATATGGCAGACGTTGAAGCAGTAGGCAAGGTATTAAAAGCAATTAATGAGGAACGTAAACGCGTTGATGGTGCTATATTTGACCAGATTGACCAACGTATTCAACGCAGAGACATTGATCTGAGCAAGGACAACATTATTTTGGATAGCAGCCATGAGTGGCCCGCAGGCGTTATTGGCCTGGTTGCTGGTAAACTTATGCATAGCTATGGTCGTCCTACCCTGCTGCTTCACCTTGATAAACAAGGCTTTGCAAAAGGCTCCTGCCGATCCATCCCTGAATTTAATATGTTTGATGCACTCTCAGCATGCAGTGATATTTTGATCCAATTTGGTGGCCATTCATTTGCAGCTGGCCTTAAGCTCAAACAAGAACTCGTTCCTGAGCTTAAGCTCAGGCTTAATGAAAGTATAGCAAAGCAAGTAGCCCCAGCAGACTTAAGCCCTAAATTACGCATTGATGGCCCATTACCCTTGCCTGAATTAAATCAAAAAATGATGACTGGACTTGAACAGCTTGAACCGTTTGGTAACCAAAACCCGCAGCCACTCTTTGTTATAAAAGATGTTTCACTCGTTCGTCCTCCACAAATACTTAAAGAAAAGCATATTAAATGCATGGTCTTTGCTGATGGTATCATTAAGCCGGTGATCTTTTTCAACCGCCCTGACTTGATTCCGGTACTGCAACAACTTGAAGATAAGCCCTTTGCGCTTGCTGCACATGTGATGAAAAATGAATGGAACGGCAATGTAGCTATTGAATTACAGGGCATTGATATTGCACTTGGAGAATCGTAAAAAGTAATTAAAATGAGAAAAACATCATGCAAATAAGAAAAAATCATTTACTAGGACTGCTCGCCTGTAGCTTTACACTTGGTGTGTTTTTCGTAACAACCAGTACACCAAAGCCAAATACCAACAGCTTTGAAGCATTACTTGATCAGTATTTTCCTGAAACATTTTTTATGCCACGAGCTGTAAATCGCAAGCTGCTTGATCGCTACAACGAGCAAGAGCTCGCATTGATCTACGCTGATCTACAAGAACGACAAGATGCTCTTTTTGCCGGAGCAGCAAAGACAAATGAATACCTAGCAACAGCTGGCGCTCCATGCTCAGGTAAGTCAACGCTCTTAGAACAAATCATCGCAGCTAGCCCCATTAAATACGTGTATGTCGACCCAGACCGTGCAACACTCCTGCAGATGTCCAACACCTACAAAAAAGACATAGAGAACAAAACCAGAACTATTGAAGAGGCCTACACCTATTGGCGAGATGCATCAAATTTTATAGCAAACCTCTTTTTAGCAAAAGCACTTAAAGAAGGCTATGCGATTGCGCATGGCACTACCATGACCTCCCCCATCATTGGCAAGCTGTTTAATTCATTGAAAACTGACTACGGCCGCACTATTCATCTTTTGCATGTTACCTGTGATGAAGCTATACGAAAAGCATCAGAAGAGCAGCGACGAGCTGGCGGCGTAGTACAATGCACATGGGAAGATTTTACAACCAAAATGACCATGTTTTGTGATCGTCTACCGGACTATCGACTGGCTGACAAAATTGATTTTCACTTCCGTTCTGACATGCATGGCTACACCCTCGCGGCAACGTGGCAATCAGATAAGTTCACTGTTGCCAACAGCACAGCGTTGCAACATATTCGTGCATTACACGACCAATACAAACATGGCGGGTATTTTGATTCTTGCATGCTAACCGCTGCAGCGTCACAGTACCGCATCCAGTAATTCATACCGCTACCTGCAAACCAAAAGCCCATGCTATCAAATAAACCGCATGGGCTAGAAATATTAAAACAGAGCATTTACTACTTATTGAAATTCTGCTCTGAGAGAAATTTTGCCATTTACAATGCGCAGTGAAGATCCTAGAGAACCTTGTCCAGCTTTATAAAATATCTTGTGCGCTTTGTTTGCTGCCCAAATATCTTGCTCACTGATGTCAGCCTTTTCAGCAGTAATGACGATGGATACACAATCTTCTGTTTTAACACTACGGGTCACATTCACTGCAAAACCAACAGCTTTTAAGATCCCCGTCGCATCCGCAATGATTTGCTCAGCTGATTTGCTTACTGCCTCAGCCTCTTTTTGCTCAATAAGCGCAATCAAAGCTTCTTTATCTTTCGCAAGTCCTCTAAAGTCACTGCCAAACACATGCTTGCGCATTACCTGACTCATTTTTTCATCTTTATCTGATAGATAGTCATCTGATGGATAGTCAGCAGCACCTGCTTCTACCAGCACTCGTGCAACCGCAGCGCTATTAGCAAATCTCAGTGGCGTCCAGATGTACCCACCCTCAAGACCAGCATTCATTTCAGGAAGATGAACATTGGCACCAAGCTTAATCAATGTTTTAACAATTTCAACATTATCATTACGAACCGCGTTAATCAATGCAGTGATCGCTGCAGTGCTATTGCCGTAGGCATTAACATCTGCACCATTATGAACTAAAAATTCACACATCTCTGGAGTACCTGCACTAATTAAAAGTCTGCAAGGCATAAAGCCTTTTCCGCCTTCAATACCAGGACATTGCATATTGTACGCTGCATTAAAATCAAGCCCCTGACGCTTCAACATAGCAAGCGCTTCAATTGCTCTAGGATCGTCCATACATACTAATACTGCTGCCAATGGGGTGCTCACTTTTTCACCATCACCATTCTCAATAGTCACGAGTAAACCGTTGATCAAATTTGCCTGACCAGGTACCGCCGCAACAAGTACGGTAGAACAAAACGCGATAGAAAATAAAAGGTATCGGAGAGGAATAACCACCATCTTCATAGCTTTATCCTTACTGTAAGCTAGAGTGAGAGAGTATTAAATACAACACGTCCATCGTACCAATCTGACAATGCATTATCAAACGGGTTGGGCTATGTGCAGGTAGTCAGCAATACTGGTGTTAATGGTCAAAGGCGCATGTTCAGCAATTTTCTGCATTCTAGGCTTGACAAGCAGAAATTTACCGCTCAAATACACGGTACTCACCCTCTGGCAAAGCTACAAATTCCAAAGGCTCTTTGTATGCTTGCAATTCTTGCTCTATCCTGTCCCAATTGATATGCGGCGCACCATAATCAGAGCGATAATGCGGCAGGACCTTAATCGGTAACAAGCCCAAGTTGTCTGACAATTTAAAATGATCAATATCATAATCATATTCCCCTATAGCACAGGCGCCGGCAGAAGTGCCAACCACGGTTTTGCCAGCTAAGTTCTGCATCCAAGTTGGGTCTTTGCGCAATTCTTCCACCAACATCGGCGTATCGCCACCACGCAGATAAATCACGTCAGCCCACTTTACTTGCTCAGTAAAATTAGCAACCATCGCTATGCGCATGTCCAGCTGCTTACCAGGCAAATGGCCAGCGATAAACACTTTATCCTCTTCAAATTTACTTGCCCACCCTGCTTCTGGCCGAGCAAACAGACAGATCAACATTTTTACTGGCTCTACAAAGCCTTTTACCATCTCTTCACAAACAGCTTTGCCCCCATCAGCTGCTTTAGACGCAAAACCACCAATTAAAATATATTTAGTCATCAATTTTTCCTCTGAGGCACCATATACTGCCAGAAATGAGAGTATCAGGGTACTTATACATTTTTGTATCACTTTTTTCATAAGCCATTCTCCCGCATTAAAATAATGCAATCAGTGTACCTATAGCCTGTAAGTTGGCAAGACTCATGAGAAAAATAACGGCTATGCTAATAGCGACAAGTATGTCTACTCATGCTACATTCAAGGTGTTGTATCTACCTACATTATTTTTATTAAAAAGGACCTAAAGAATGTTTTTATTAGTAGTAGGGCTCTTAGCTTCATTTTATACCGCATTTACGGCAGAGAGTGAGTGGAAGCTAGTTCAACGGGGAGAAAAAGCAGCACAGCGAAAAGAACGACGAGCCGAGGATGCCAAAATAGATGCACTAATTGCTGAAATAAAAGCATTAGACGCAGCCGAAAAAAAATATACACCAAATTATGTTGGTCCCGTAACTAAGTCAATTGCTCATGATATTAAGCCAAGTTACTTTGCCCTGAGAAACGATTGGGTAAAAACGGTATGGAACCCTCTCTGCAGGGCATCAGGACGATCCAGCGGACTCCAAAAAGCGAGTATCAAATCAGAATACCTTTCAAAATACAATCATTTTATTGCAACTAATGCAGAGGGGCATGTTATTGCCTTTTTAAAATGCTCTGAGAAGACAGTCTCTTGTGAAGAAACGCTTGTAATTAATGAAGGCCCCTGCGTTAAAACCGATTATGATTATGAAACTATTGTAAGACAGCTCCTTGCTTCTGTTATTAAAGAGTACGAAAACATAGCAACATACATCAACATCATGATAATGCCTGGTGATGAACAAGCAATCAACTTATTTTGTGACCAGCTGGGTTTTACTAATAAATTTGATCACGGCCCCCGTCCCGGTTTTTGTAAAGATATGAAAGCTGATATGGGAACTATTCGTGCTTATCTATGCAGACCTACAATAGCAAGCGTGGCAGCCACGAGATTTAAAAAATAATAGACAGCGCTACATAAAAGCCCCCCGATTTTCATCGGGGGGCTTTTTTAATTTCTACATCAAAGCATAAATCTACTAATCATCGCTCGCGGCTGGCTGTATAGCTTTCATTGCTTCTGCTTCTTGTTCTTTTAGATCTTTCTTAGACCCACGACGACCACGCTTGCCATGCTTTTTTGCTCCGCGATTCTTTTTTACTTTATGGGCTTTTGCCAAACGTGGTTTTTTTGCTGGGCGTTCATCATCATTATCAACTGAACGACCCCTTGCCTTACCCATTCCAACTGCTCTTCTGCCTTTGCCTTTTTCTGAGGAGCACTTTACTTGTGCTTTACATTGCTTTCTGCACTTATCATTGTGTTCATGCTTCTTATTGCACACAGCGGGGGATCCAAAGCCAAACATAGATTTCGCCTTGGACAATCCTCTTTTCAAAAACCCCTCTTGTTGTTTCCCTTTTTTGCGGCCCCTACCAGCTGTATTCTTTGCAGACCGTGCCTTTTCTTTGCGCTGACGTTTTTGTTTTTTGCTACCACGCTGTTTGACCTGTGCAATTTCTACTTCATTATGATCAGCAGCTACCAACACTGGTGCAGCAAGCAAGGCAAAGCTGCCAAGCAGTACGATTACATTTTTCATACCATACCCCTTAAAAATGTATAAACCTTTACGTTCCTGTTCATAGCGTAATGTAAACATTTCATGTTTTTCAATCTTTTGTCATTTTTCATAGCAAAATCATCGTATGCCTAGTATGCCTATATCTTTTTATCTTCTCGTTACAGTAAAGTATTGCACCATTTCTTACAAAATCTCTAAAGTACCATAACGTTCAATACTTATTATTACACTTAATGCTATCAGGAGAAGAAATGAGCAAGCCTTCTATATCAAAACCTATATTGCTTTTTGTATTAGCGACTGTTTTTTACATAAACACACTCCAGAGCGCCATAGCAAACTGGAACCACGTTAGCTACATGCAAGCAGACAATAATTTGGCACCTTTTGCGGAATTTAATGTGCGAGAAATGCTAAAAGTAAATCTGCATCCTTCGATTAATGTTTTACTCGAATGGGACAAGCCAAACGATAATGCTACCTGGCGCTACCAAGTAATAAATAAAAAATTGGTCAATGCTGGCACTTTTACAGGCACACACGATCTTGGCGCTAACCCTATTCAAGAACTGATTGATATGGTGAAATGGGCCAAAGCTCTCACACTCACCAAATACAATGCTCTCCGATGGTGTATTAATTTATGGAATCATGGCTATGGCATCTTGGACCCACGGCACAAAGGAATAAATAGAACAGCGCCTGGCCAAACAGGAGAAAGGCATTTACCATGGTTAATGATCCCCGGCATGCCGTATGGCAAAGGAGATTTCCGTGGCATTCTGTTTGATGATTCACAAAACACCTATGTAACAGCAGCTGGTTTAACAAGAGCAATCAAAGGGATGCGCGATGTTATTGGCAATAAGATTGATATAATCAGCATGGATGCCTGCCTCATGGCGATGATTGAGGTTGGATACCAAATTAACGGACTAGCAGATATGTTAGTTGCTTCTGAAAATAGCGAACCTGGGAATGGCCACCACTATGCAGCTTATTTAACGGATCTTTCTGCTAATCCAAGCATGAACGCTGAGCAACTGGCAACCAGTATTGTAGGAACCTATGGCCGATTTTATGCGGGGAAGGATAGTGCGATTACCCTTTCTGCAATTAAGATAGATGCTCTGATTCCATTAAAAAATAATCTAATGCAACTTATGGCTGCAATAAATGCTTGCTATACAGCTGATGCCACAAGTACTCGTGCAGCCGTCCGCCAAGCACGTGCAAAAACCATGGCCTTTGATATCCCCGACTATATTGATTTACTATCGTTTTATAATCGCCTAAATACCGAATTTACAACCAAAGCAACCAAAGCAAAACCTAAACAAAAGCCAAAGCCTAAACCAAATCAAAAACCAGTACAATTCAGCACAGCTTTAAGCACCGCTGCAACTAATGTACGCACTATTATTGCTGCAGGCATTCCCCTTATTCGAGCAGCAGTGGTAGCAAATACCGTTGGCCGTGATTATGCAGGCGCTGGAGGTATTTCTATTTATTTCCCTCCTGGACCGGTTGATGCTTCATACCAAACAACACAGTTTGCGCAAGACACCGGGTGGGATAAATTTATTGCCAAGTATCGCTAAATTTTACAAATACATCAAAAAGGCCCTAAGTAAATCAGGGCCTTTTATCTTACCTGTAAAGCATCCCTATCAGCACTGCGTCCACTAGGGCTTATCCTATCGGTATTTGAGGCTAACTGTTCAGAAAAAACTTAGCCAGGCTCTTGCAAAAGCCTTTTCCCCTCAATACTATAGTAACAAAGCTGTATTTTTTTAGCATTCTGCGCAGAAATATCGTATGCATCGCATTGAGTAAAAGGCGATGCATAGAGGTGTAATGACAATGCTGGATACTCAGCAATATTCGCAACACCATGGATATAAGCAGGACCATCAACAAAACCACGTCCCCCAACCACCGTAGCGATTTTTTGTAGTTTTATCCCTGCATCGGTAGCTATGTCTTGATAATTAGTAAATTCAAGCGACCCTTCTGCCACATACATCCAACATTTTTGGCCTTCATGTCCATGAATAGGACTAGACTGCCCAGCCTGCCAACACATTAAAATAAGCTCGAAAAATGCTGATTTGTATACCCGATTGCGCGTATAGCAATTACTTGCGTAAAAAGTATATGGTTCCAGCTCGGCATGCATAGTATCAAGCTGCGCTAACACTGCTTTTACTTCATTATTAGGAAAACTACGCTGAGACAATAGCTCTAGCTGATGAATAATCTGGTACAAACCAATTCCGGGCGTTACCGTTTCAAGTCCTTTTTGTAAATCATGCAGTACCATATTTACCCCTTACAAAGGATTAGATTAAACGCGTATACCATCAGCAAGCTAAAAATAAAAATCCCCTAATCTATTACACTAGGCGCTTAAAATTAATGTAGCTAAACGCAGTCATGAAAACTGTTCATAGCACCGACTGGCAGCACACGAGCAACTGCTTCAGGGAAAATACCTGCTATGTAATCTAAAATAAACATTGCTCGATTTTCTGGCGTATCTCTATGAACTGGTACTATCTTAAATCCAAGATCAATATAATCTTGCTTAATGCGCTCTCCAGTAGCACGAGCCAGCTCAGCATCTTCAAATCGCACTTCTGTCCCCTCAAAAACATCCAGCTCTTCAACAAAAAATACCGTTGGTTGGT
>CAIKAH010000026.1 GCA_903825355.1 uncultured bacterium
CAGCCATCTGAGAAAATTCATTTTTTTTTCCTCTTTGCTCGCTTTCTTCTTGCACAGCCATCTGAGAAAATTCATTTTTTTTTCCTCTTTGCTCGCTTTCTTCTTGCACAGCCATCTGGGAAAATTCATCTTACTCCCATGCTGGCTAATATTAAGCCTCAGGGTACCATGCCTTAAGTTTTAAAAAAAGGGCTACAATGTCTTTTTACCTCTCTTTGAAACATTTTATCAATTTTTTCCATAATTTTTATTCAAGTTGAAATTATATAAAATATCTATAGGCTTAGGAGTAGGTTAAAGTACAATACTATCTTTTTTGGAGGTTAGAACTATGACGTTCCCAAAAAAAACAGTGCTATTATCGCTAGCAATCCTCGTTGCTTCAATGACATTTATTGATGCAGCAAGGAAACACCCACTTTCTGATGCATCAATAAAGCAAGTGGACGCTCCATCATTTCCAGCGCTATTTGATGACGAAGAAGTTTATGAAGATTTAATAGATAATCTTCTTGTCAGAGACGATACCAGACCTGCCAAACGCGCTACGTTAAGACCAAGCACCCCACCAGCGACTCCCTCAGCTGAGGTTGTTTTCACAGACGCAGAGTTAACCTTCTTAACGGATGTACTAGAAAATGCTGAGGAGACACCCGTAGGATTAAGCTTACCACTACCAGCACCTGCTCTACAAACAGCAACGGCTTGTGATACCCCAAGCTCTGTTTCATTACGATCATCCCCTGGGACAAATACTGGTGAGATTTCCACTACAGACTTATTTATCGCTGCAGTGGTTGGCACCTCTTTAGACCAGCGAGGAGTAGCACAAGCAAAAAAAATATTAGCTAATCAGCCAAAGGTTACAACCCCATGCACTAATCCTGATTGCCCAGCACACGGCGACTGTCTACTCCAATAACATACATTTTCGTAATGCACTAAAAAGCCCTGGCTGTGATTTTCACAGCCAGGGCTTTTTAGTGCATACTATTTACTTACTTCAAATCACCCCGCATACATTTTTTAGTTTACTCAAAACAAAAAAATGCATATCCTACACACTTACTGACTTGACCCTCTCAACCCTCTTGCATGATTAAGATTACTATGGCTACATTTCATCGTGTTCGCTCGTTTTTTATTGCCGTTATATCGCTTGCTCTTATTGGCTGGTGCAGCTTGAGGCTATACGCCTACTTTACCCACAAGACTCCCCCAGTCTTTGTGCTTGATGGGCTGCAAGAAGGCCAAACGTTCGGAAAAACCGTTAATGTTGAAGTACGTGCAAACAATAATTATAAAATTGGCTGCATAACAGCCTTTATCGATGATAAAAAAGTAGCTGAAGAATGGGTCAAAACAAAACAAGTTAAAGCACCGTTAATATTGCCAACTACTACGCTAGCTGATGGGGAGCACACAATTGTCTTTACTGCACAAGACACCAGCTATCACGCGAACAGTAGGAGTCAAACATTTCATATCTGGATTGATAATACACCACTAAATGCAGCGTTTACAACAAGTGACTATACTGTTTTTCAAGGAAAAACACTCCACCTCATAGTTGCAACTAACAAGCGTAATTGCACAGGAAATCTTGTTTTTAATACACGTACCTATCAACTAACACCTACTATTGATGGAAGTACTTCATTTGAATGCTTTATTCCTATTGATTGTGAAGCACAGATTGGTGAACAAACTATTACCGCCGAGCTTCAGGATCTAGCAGGGCACAAAGCAAAAGCATCTTGCCACGTCAGCATTAAAGCATTCGATTTCCCTAAACAACGTGGTTTTTCAGTCAGTGAAGAAAAAGTCGCTCAAGAAAAAGAAGCAGGAATGAGCATGAACATGCT
The DNA here is from genome assembly GCA_903825355.1 of uncultured bacterium. Classification (GTDB taxonomy): domain Bacteria; phylum Babelota; class Babeliae; order Babelales; family RVW-14; genus CAIKAH01. The sequence continues at coordinate 1,866 of CAIKAH010000026.1, forward strand.
TAATGAAGCCTTAGAAAAGTGGCTTACAGAGTCATCACCTAAAAAGCTCTGGAACGGCCCATTCCTGTACCCTATCGATGTGCAGCGCACAACCACACCATTTGGAGAAATTAGAACTACTTCTGTTAGCGGCCGCTACCTGCATAAAGGGCTTGATTTAGCAAACCGTCCTCGCAGTATTGTGTGGGCGGCACAACACGGTAAAGTAATTATTAAAGACCGTTTCTTCACTACCGGCAACACAGTAGTACTCGACCATGGCTTAGGAGTGCAAACACTCTACGCTCATTTAGAAAATTTTGCTGACATTGAGGTGGGGCAAACTATTAAAAAAGGATCACCTCTTGGCAAAGTCGGGATGACTGGCTATGCTAACGGCTACCATTTGCATTGGGAGCTACGCATCAATAATACCCCTGTTGACCCGAGCGAATGGACAACTAAAGTATTTTAGCCTGCCTCAATTTAGGAAGCGTTATGATCATTAGCATATTTTATAAGCAGTTGATCACAACATTAAGCTTAGCTTGTATGTTGTTTACAGCTCTTGAGGCACATCCTAACGCACGAAAAAGACGGGCTAAGAAAGCAATTAGTAGAAAAATAATTCCTAAGCAGCATCATCAATTAGTTGCTATGCTACCTAAAGAACGCTCAGATACTCAGCAGCTTACTCAATCAGTACCTGAAATAGAAAATGCATCAGTACCTGTCCAAAAAGAATACTCCGTAAGCCAAGGGAAAACACTCCACCTCAAAATAGCCGCTCCCAAATCACTTAAACAGGCATACACTACCTTTGCTGGCACACAGTACACTTTTGCAGCCATTCCTCATCACAACAATCGCTATGAATGTTTTATTCCTGTAGATTGCGACCAAGAGCCCGGACAATACAAAGTAGTTGTTCGAACACAAGATGAAAAACTAGAAGAAAAAAGTATTGGTTGTAGGGTAACAGTAGATGCTTTTCCTTTTAAACCGCAACGTGGTTTTAAAATCTCCAAGAAAAAATTGCAATCAATTCGGCGAAGCGGCATAGGCAATAGTAGCTATGGACAAGTTATTCGTGAATATCAAAAAAATTCACCCCCTTACAAACTATGGGAAGGGGCATTTGAACTGCCCATCAAAGTAGAAAGAATAACCTCCCCTTTTGGCGAAGTCCGTACTTCTCATGGTTTTGGCAAGCGCAAGCACTATGGCATCGATCTTGCACAACATCATAAGGCCCCTATCCATGCGGCAAACCATGGTGTTATGGTCCACAAAACACATTCAAAAACCGCTGGCAATATGGTTGTCTTGGACCACGGGCTAGGGGTTTTTACTATTTATTGCCACATGAACTCATTTGATAACCGTGTAAAAATAGGAGACCGCGTTCTTAAAGGCCAACGTATTGGCTTTCTTGGTCAAACAGGATACGCAAGCGGCCCTCATCTACATCTAGAGCTACGCATTAAAGATGCAAAAAATCTGAAAACTACAGCAGTTGATTTTATGGAATGGACTAAGCAGATTTACTGAGCTACCGCAAACACTTCATCAAGCGTTGTAATACCTTGCTCAATTTTTGCTATCCCATCTTGCAGCATTGATCGCATTCCTTTTTTGGCACATACTTCCTGCAGCCCTCGATGATCTTGATCTCCAATAAGAGCTGACGCTTGCTGGTCAATAGTCAATAACTCAAAAATACCAATTTGCCCTTTAAATCCCATATGATGACACGCAGCACAACTACTCTGCTGGTATACCGTTTCTAGCGGGCCATACTGTCTTTGAACTACAGGCTGTAAGCCAAGCGGCACCGTACTTTTTTGCTTGCATGCGGCACATAAACGGCGTACTAACCGTTGGGCTAGCACCCCCATTAAGGTGGCACTAATTAAAAAAGGTTCAACTCCCATATCAATCAGTCGCATAACTGCCGACAAGGCATTATTAGTGTGCAGGGTACTAAATACCAAATGACCCGTTAGAGCTGCCTCCATGGCAATATTTGCCGTCTCTTTATCGCGAATTTCACCCAACATAATGATATCAGGATCCTGACGAAGTAAAGCGCGCAACCCAACCTCAAACGTAAATCCGGCAGTAACATTAATTTGACTCTGGGCTACCCCAGGAAGTAGGTATTCTATAGGGTCCTCCAGTGTCACCATATTCTTAGAGCGATTATTCAAACTAGAAAGCATTGCATAGAGCATAGTTGTTTTGCCACAGCCTGTAGGACCAGTAACTAAAAAAAGCCCATAGGGCCTTTTTAAGAGGGCTTCCAGTTCTTGTTGCATAGTAAGATCCAACCCTAAAGCAGCTAGCGTCATGAGATGCCTTCCTTGATCTAGGATACGCAATACTAGCTTTTCACCATATAGTGTAGGAAAACTAGAAACACGAATATCAATGATACGATCAGTACCATCGGCAGCATGAAAGACAACATTCATTCTACCATCTTGCGGTAATCGTCGCTTGGCAATATCCATGTGAGCCAGAATTTTTATACGGGAAATAAGAAGAGGTGCCAGCTCCCGATCAACATGCTGCGCATCATACAGATACCCATCAATTCTTTCACGGACCACCATAACCTGTTCATGCGGCTGCAAATGAATATCTGACGCCCGACGTTCGATCGCGCAATGCAAGAGCTTATCAACATAAGCAATAATACCATCACGCACTATTCCTAGCGCATATTGCTGATCAAGGCTATATAAATGGTAGGCAAGCTGCTCTGGCACCATAATAACCTACAAGATTAACCCAATTTATAACCAACAAAAAATCCTACGACTGAAGCAATAAAGAGTAACAAATGCTCTTTTACCCAATCAAAAAAGCGGGTCACCAGAATGTTTAAGTCCACTCCTGCCGAAATGCCAAGCGTTGCTTTAATTGCAGGCCAATCAATGATAATCATTCCTAGGTAATCGAGCCCAAGGACGACAAAGACAGAGAACACCAAACACATGAAAATAAGCTTAAAATGTTTTTTAAATAAAAAACCAATCGCAAAACAAAGCCCAAAATAGACGGCAGCCTGGATAGCTTCTGCTGATGAACCACCAATTTTTTCGGCCCACTGCTTTAAGTCAAAATTAGTAAAAAATTGCTTTACTGTTTCTATCATTCCTAATGCACCCTGAGGAACAGGGGCTGCACTCTGATTAACTGCCATGCTACATCCTCTCTGCTATAAAATACATATACCTGCCGAGTACTGTATCATATAAAATTGGCAGGTAGCTAGAGATTGTGATAGAAGCGAAAAAGGGCGAGTGGTTTTAAAATCACTCGCCCTTTTTTATCAAATCTAATCGTTGATCGATCAGCAGCTTACGCTACCAAATCTTTCAAGCGCTTTCCAGCTTTGAATTTTGGCACTTTTTTAGCAGCAATCTTCATCTTCTTACCAGTTGCTGGATTAATACCAACGCGTTCTTTGCGCTTCATCACAGCAAATGTACCAAAACCAGTTAATACAACTGATTTACCTTTTTTCAGGGAAGATTCTACAGCTCTAACAAAAGATTCTACAGCTGCCTTACATGCAGTTTTTGGCAACTTGGTTTCTTTAGACATGTGCTCAATTAAGGCTGCCTTGTTCATAAATAAATCTCCTCGTCCTAACGACATTTGACGATACACAGATTGTACAACATACGTCCCAATAACGTATTTCAAACTTCTTATCACATGATTGTTCAACTCAAAGAATTTGTCAAGCATCCAGCCTTCAAAATATTTGCGACTGGATGAAGGATTTAGAGCAATTGAGGTAAAACAATATAGACTTTAGAGCTCTTTAAACGACCACGGTAACAGGTTGCATTCTCTGTAGTTACAACATCCCACCGCGCCCTAGCTTGAAGGGCAATACGAATGGTGCCGAGAGCCGGACTTGAACCGGCATGGGCTTTAAGGCCCGAGGGATTTTAAGTCCCTTGCGTCTACCAATTTCGCCATCCCGGCACACCAAATTAGAGGCTTGCTTATTTTAGCTTCTAAAAATATAGAACGCTACCATTTTTTGTTCATGTAAACACCTAATATGCTTACAAAAAATGGAGGCGGCAATCGGAATCGAACCGATGAATCGCGGATTTGCAGTCCACTGCCTTACCACTTGGCTATGCCGCCAACCTCAAAAATTTCATTGTATAGAAGAGCTCAATACTGCTTGCATGTTTTGAGGGCTTGCTGAAACAATCATCAAATCAATAAATTGACCAATTAAATTGTCAGTACCATCAAAGACAACACGTACATTTCCCTCTGTTCTTGCTAAGAGTTTACCATGCTCTAGGCGTTTTTCAACTAGGCAACGCAGCTTTTTTCCAATATTTCTGCTGTTATTTTCTAGTGCTATCTCCAATTGCCGCTTCTGGAGGGCCTCAAGGCGCATTCCTTTAACTTCAGGAAGACAATCATCTTCCATTTTTGCCGCACGGGTATACTTGCGTGGCGAGTAAATAAATGAATACACTAGATCAAAACGTACCTTCTCAATGACCGCCATCGTCGCTAAAAAGTCTTCTTCCGTTTCTCCGGGAAACCCAACAATAATATCGGTTGATATAGCAGCCGTTGGCATACGATCGCGCAACCATTGAATTTGCTCTAGGTAACGCTCAATGGTATAATTACGCAGCATGGCATCAAGAATTTTATTGGAGCCCGACTGTACCGGGAAATGCACTCCCCACGGCAAGCGATGAGGATGCTCTGCCATGACATCAAAGAGATCAACCGTCATATCCTGCGGATGTGGACTAATATAGCGAACCCAAAATTCCCCTTCAAGCGCGACTAAACGACGCAACAATGCAGGAAAACGCTCACCAGTTAATGGATCAGCATAAGAATTCACATTTTGCCCAATAAGCATTACTTCTTTCACGCCATTAGCAACATCATGTACTACCCGCTGCACAATTTCATCCATTGAAAAGCTAATCTCTTGCCCTCGCGTAACTGGTACGATGCAGTATGCACAGCGCTTGTTACAACCAGTCATAATGTTAATATACGAACGCCCTACCTCTTCGGCTGCCGTAGTAGATGCTTTTTTAAGAGGATGTTGCTTAAATCCTCCAAGCTTACTCAATCGAGAAACAGCAAAAAGACCTTTACGTGCTACCACTTCTTTAATATCACGGTCTTGGTGACTATCTACAGAAAGCTGTGGATTTTCTGCATATACTTGCTTGGTTGATTCTAATCCTACGACCAAATCAGTTAAATAGGCTTGCAATGCAGGCATTTCTTCACGAGCGCCATACACGAAACTTACTTGATCAAAACGCGTATAAATTTCCTTTTTTTTATATGAAGCTACACAGCCAATAACGCCAATTTTTACATAAGGCTTGGCTTTTTTAATTTCAGCTAGCTCGCCCAAATATGACCACAGTTTTTGCTCAGCTTTTTCGCGCACTGCACAGGTGTTAATAACAATAATATCCGCTTCTGCCTCAGTTTTTGCTGATGAGCAGCCAACTTCATCTAAATACTGCATCAAGCCTTGCGAATCGGCAACGTTTGCCTGGCAACCATAAGTTCTAAAAAAATAGGTAATCATAGAAAGCTTTCTTGCAGAGCATTTTGCGAATTTTTTTGAGAAGCTACAGCATAAGAAAGTACGCAAAAATCGTCAAGGCAAACAGCAGAAAAGGGACGGCAAAGCCGTCCCTTTTCTTGAAAATCGTACAAACTGAATAATTAAGCAGCAGGAGCTGCTGGTGAATCATCAATAAGTTGTGCAAGCACTGCCCCTGCGCACTCGGTAAGTAAGTGCTCAAGCACTGCTTCACCAGCTGGATTTTGTATTACATACGCATGGAAGTCATCCCATGACGCCAATCTATTTGAGTTAATCATTCGCAAAGGCTTACCCACATTGATATCAAGCAGCAACGATTGAATTAGCTGGACAAAATAGCGCGCAGTTGCCATAGCAACAAGGCGCATAACTCTACGGTTCATTTGATGATGCCCACCTGGGAATTTCGCATTCACTAGTGCATTCACTTTATTAAACAATGCAGTATCAAGTGTTTTAGTAAATAAGTTGAGCATTGTTGCTTCTATTTTTGTTCTCTTGAGCGCACTTGTTGCTAGCTCCTGAGAGAATACTTTACGCCATGACTTTGGCAACTCTAATGCTGACCCGACAATATCACTTGGCTTTCCAAGCAAAACAAGCGCTATATTGGTAGCATTTTCATTTTTTTTCAACTTTGCCTGAATATAACTTGGTGCTTTTGGATCTTCAAATAGTTTTGCACCGTGCACAACTACTGTTGTTCCCAGACACAACTTAGTTTCTATATCAACCGAACAATCGTAAATTTGTTTTAGCCCCTGACTGGTCACTGTTGCTTGCACAGGAAGCATCAAACTAGCAGCTAATAGCAGTCCGCTCAAGATGATTACATATATAAATGCAAATGCTTTTTTTAGTTGTAGTAAACATAATAATCCTTCGTTCTATCTCATGGTTAAACTACACTACTTTTAACGCCGAGACTGTAACATAGGATTACAACGGTTGCAACTTGCAAAAACTGCTATTTTTAACTTTGTTCTTATGAACAATAATCACGAGTTGCTGCTCTGATGGCAATCGTTACAATCTGCTCATCTCCCACTGACGTATCAACAATCATGCCTTTTAGGACAGCCCCCGCGCACTCAGTAAAAATATGATAGAATGTTTTTGCATAAAAAGAGGCAACAGCGTTAGAGCAAAGAGCATCTTTATGAGCCGCTGATTGTGCATTATCCTTCACAGAGCGTGCAGTATTAATAATTCCTTGTGTAAAAAGAAGCACCCCGTAGCGCACTATTGCCATGTTAACAATACGAGTTATTCTACGCAAAGACTGCCACTGAGCAGCTGGGCAACATTTTAAGACAACCCCATTAACCGCATTAAAAACAGCACCATCAAAAAGTGATTCTAAAATAGATGGAGCTAGGTTATCAGCAGCCAATCGTGCTATAGCCGCAGCCTGCACAGTTTGCCCTACCAATGATTTAGGCTTTTCTAAGGCCGCACCCACAAGATCACGTGGAAGCTGTAAAGCATGGCCAAACAACACAGCAGTGTCCCTATAATTAGGTGTTTCAGTAGTGCCTACTGGATACTGGGCATGCATTTTATTACCAAACAATGCTAGAAAGATATTTTGCCAAACGGCGATAGTACTGGTCAGCTCAAATATTTTTTCTGCTTCATTACTAGAAAATGCCTTCATTGAAGAAGAAGAAGAAGAAGAAGAAGAAATAAACACGGCTACTAAACTTATAACCATATATTTTTTAAGCATTAACCACTCCTTCTTTTTTTATGAATTGAGCAATAATATAACCAGCCATTTCTGCAATCAAATTATTCATTACCCCATGCCAACAGGATATCATTCCTAGGGCCTGCATACTTTGTTGACTAAACCAAAAAATATCAGTTTTATCGGCCATCAAACAAATAAAAGGAACTACAAGATTGCCTAATACTATTGTCATCGATCTCAACATTCTACGGTGACCTTCATCGGTTTCTTTTGGATAATGTTTCTTAATAATAACATTTAATGCATTAAATATTTTAACAACAACCAACCCACTTAGAATTATAGCAGCAATACAAACAACCGTACTACGGCGGACCTCATGCCCAGAGCAGATATGTGCCCAAATACCTTTTACCCCCGTAGCCGCAATCATATCAGAAAATACACCCAGGAGTGACAAATCTCCCTCGACGATAGCGCCAACCGTTAACGCAGGAATCTGAATAAGCGCCATACTCCGTATTAAAGCCTCATAATGATCTTCGGCAAACGCATCAACTTGATTGGGGTTCAGCATTGTATACCGTAGCCCTTCCATAATAATAAGAGCGATATTTGCTCCTAACCGACATTTCTCCACTTTAGGCATTACTGCCTCGATATCAGCAATTGTAACCGCAGGAAAAGCTACAGGACCTTCTGTAGCAAAGAGAAGCATATACACACTACTTATCATAAAATAGAGCAGCGCTATCATCTTTTTCACAAAGCCCCTTCCTTTAGATCTGCAGCTGAACCATCAGGCAGATAATGCGCTACCACATACCCCGCTACTTCTGCTATTACATGTCCAAGTGTATTAGTTAGAAATAGAAGCATTATCATATCGCGAACTCTCCCTACATTAAAATCAATCCTATCAGCATGAGCAACAATACCAAATAAAAGCGGAATCAGTATATTTCCCACTGTAACAAAAAGAGCCCGCATTACGCGACGCTTGATTTGATCCGTTGCTGATGGATAATGCTGTTTAAGCGTATGGTTTAAGATATTAAAAATAAGTGTTACTGCCCCATTACCAAGCAATATACTCAGCATATAAGCAATATCATGGCTACTCTGATTCTGGGAAAGCAGCTCAGCAAAAAAACCACTTAGCCCAAATAATGCTACTGAATCAGAGACTTCACCCAGCAGAGAAAAATCTTTTTCTCTTATTGCTTCAACTACTAGCGCAGGAAATTTTGCAATGTGCATGGCAGTAATAATAGCAATTAGGTCGTAATCGATATAACTTGTAGCACTAAGTGCTACTTCAGTTGAGCCAACCGCAATAAGCACATTTTGTATAATACGGCAATTTTCTGCAGTCTGCTCTATAGCAGGCCATTTGGTACTAAGCGAAGAACATAAAGCAGCAAAAATACTCCCTGAAAAAACCAGTATAATCGGCAACGTTTTCTTCATCACATTCTCCTTGCTAATTTTTGCGATTCTGACCCTACCAAGAAGCATGCTTCGGTTACTAGCATTCATAAGCACCGAAGAGCAAACAGGCTCTTGACCCTCACATAGACCCAACCCTATTTCTCGACTGCCAAAAATCTGCTAAAATGGGGACTCTTTATAATGAGCTCTATCGGTTTTTTCCTAAACACAGAAGGTTTTTCATGGCAATTCAAGCGGGACTGGTTGGCCTCCCCAATGTTGGTAAATCAACCCTTTTCAACGCATTGACTAAATCAAGTATTCCAGCAGAAAATTATCCCTTCTGCACAGTAGACCCTAATACCGCTATTACGTATGTTCCTGATGAACGCATGCCAAAATTAATGACAGCTTTTAAGTCACAAAAATTGATTCCAGCGACCGTTCAATTTGTTGACATTGCTGGACTGGTAAAAGGTGCGGCTGATGGCGAAGGTCTAGGCAATCAATTTTTAGGGCACATCATGAGCGTTGATTTAGTACTCCATGTACTCCGCTGCTTTGATGATCAAAACATTTTGCATGTGCATAACAAAGTCAGCCCGCTTGATGATTTCGAGGTAATCGTTGCTGAATTGATGATCAAAGACCTAGACGCAGTAGCTAAGCGAGAAGAACGGGTACAAGGCTTTCTAAAAAGTGCCAAAAATAAAAATGCTACCCCACAACAAGTAAAAGAATGGGAACAAGAATTAGCCTTTTTGACCAACGTTAAAGCAGCTTTGAATGCAGGAGATCAGGCATTAGTGCAAAAATTAGTAGCCCAGGCAAAGCAAGAAAGCTTACTGCAGGTCCAGCTCCTATCAGGCAAAAATTATCTAATTATAGCGAATGTGCCAGAAGATGATTATGTCGGCAAAAACTATGAGCAAAACACCCATTATCAAGCTTTAGTAAAGCGCTTTGGAGCAAATATTGTTATTCCAGTTTCAGCAAAAATTGAAGCGGAATTAGCACAGCTCCCTGAAGCAGAAGCTGCTGATATGATGGCATCATTGGGAATCACCGAAAAGGGCCTTGATAGCATTATTGCAAAAGCCTATGCACACCTAGGTTTGATCACGTTCTTTACCTGCGGTCCAAAAGAAATTCATGCTTGGAGCATTAAGAAAAATACCCTTGTACCAAAAGCAGCGGGTGAAATTCACTCTGACTTAGAACGAGGCTTTATTTGCGCTGAAGTTTACAGCTGCAATGATCTATTTGCTGCAGGCACTGAGGCTCAGCTCAAGGCAACAGGAAAATTACGCACTGAAGGCAAAGAGTATATTGTACAAGACGGCGACATTATGAATATTAGATTTAATGTTTAGTAAATAATACCAATAGCTCAGTGACTTATTCTCTTGCACTTAAAACGCTTACATGAAAAAAGGCCCTCAAGTAATAAATTACTTGAGGGCCTTTTTATTTTTTACTGACTGTTACGCAGCTACTGTAGCTTCTGCTGCAATCAATTCTTGCGCCAGTATGTGGCCAGAAAATTCTGCTGCTGCATAACCAATAACAGGAAGAATAGTATCACGAATAAACACGTCTAAATCAAAACAAGTAAAGTCCGGAACGGGCATCATTCCTCTAGCGCTCTGCACAGCTAAGGTTGTTACAGCTATTGTAAGCATATGTGCTACTGTTTTAGTCATAGCAATAGTCAAGGTACGCAGCACACGGCGCTGTACCATCGAGCTAGCGCCTTTATACTTTTCTTTAATAATATTATTAACTTTGCGACAAATAAATACGCTAGCAACCTCAGCCACAATACGCGTTACGCCCTGACTTACTGCAGTAATAGTAAGAGTTTTGCTTATTTCACAAGCACCATCACGGCCAACTTGCATTCTGAGGATTGGGCTAGACCCTGCCGTTATTGCTGCTCCAATCAACACATGAATTCTATCAGCAAACGCAAGCGTAGATAGCACATCTGAAACTTCAGCAACTACTGATGCATCAGTTTCTAATGCTGCCTGTGCCATCATATACGTATTTTTTACCCCTTGATTAACACCAGTAGCTATATTGACCGCAGACAAAGATAAGAGTTCATTTAGAAAATCACAAGCAATCAAGGCAGCAGGAGCAACAATGTTCTGCGCAATCCGTATCTTATCAGCATTATTTGCGATTTGCTCGACCTGGGCACGCGTCATTGTCGCGTTCACTGAAGAAACGCATAAGCTCGCCATTAAGCCTAGGGTAAATAGTTGATTTTTCATAGAAATTTTCCTTGAGAAGTAATACTATGTTGCTTTGTTGAGATTTTGATGCGCAATTCTAGCAAAGAGCCTTAAAAGCGTCAATATGTCCTTAAATTCCCAATAATTTCTTCTTAAGCCCCTTAGGGGAAATCGACACATTACGCTTTTGCTGCACGCTTTGCATAGCAATCCACTCATAAAAAAACGCTCTATCCGCTCCAGTCACTACGGCCTGCGCATGCGCTTCGGCAAGCGCTACGGGATAGCCACGCCCTTTGGCAGTTTGATCTAAACAGCATGCCACAATATAAGCAATAGCCTTCGGCTGAGCGGCAATCCAGGCGGGTACTTCAATGCGGACTACCTCTTCGCCTGTATGAAGATAAAAAAACCATGGCTTACTGTGCTCTGGATATGCATCAACTATAGCTCCCACACATGAAAAAAGCGTTGTTCGCTCGCCTGGGGCAAGCACAAATGCCAGAAGCTCTGCATCAGTTAAAACCTCCGTCATAGTGCAAATATCATACAGCTGACTACGCGATAACTGGCACGCATCACTTCCTTCGCATAACCCTACTCGCAACAGGGAGGCTAAATCGCTAAACCGAGCGCCACTCAAATAGCCAGCATACAAAAAACCTTGTTCGTACAATAATGTTAACGACTTAAAATACTGTTCTAGAAATACCGTTTTAATTTGCTGCGGTTTGACTTCAAGGTGCCAAAAAAAGACATTTCCATCAAAAAGCCCTACCGGCTTTTGGCTAGTATCAGATAGTATTTTTGCCTGCTCTGCCAAGAGCTTTAGCTCATAATCTTCACGAATGAGGTCCACTAAATCGGGCGAAAAAAACGATTGTTTATATGCCAAGAGTGCCTCTTGTGGCGTAAAAAGATAGGGCTCTGCCGCAAACCGCACACTACTTTGCTCCGCGTACGAAAGATGACATAAGCCTGTGTTGATAAGAAAACAGTCAATGCCTTGAAAGTGATTGTCTGGATATATTTGGGATCCATCAATAGCAATAACATCATAAGCATCAGTGAATGGCTCACTTGCTACGGTATCAGCTAAACTGCCCTGCCAGGTTGTTAACGATTGATGAGCACGAGCAAGCCCAAGCGCATCAACAAATGCCGGTTGCGTTACAATGTGCTGCCACACTTCTTTCGTCAGCCACCGTAATGATCGTGCTTGCCTAAAAATACGCCCTTGTGCGGCAGTTACTAACTGTGCAGTTTTGATCCGGTCAAGCATCAGTTTTTATCGCATAGCACTTAAACTGCCATAAGAAAATGAGCGCAAATAACAGCACCCGTAAAGCAGCAAGCTTTGTTTGAAGAGGCAAGCCGCCAACCAAGGCTCCAGTCATTTCGGCTGTTCCTGCAAGCAAAAGCATGTAAACAAAGGTCTTATCAAAACCAACCACACTACGCTCACGCCACATCTTAAATGCCTGTGGTGCTTGGCTGAGATAGCCTAATCCTAGAGTTGCCCAGCCACCAAGATGGCCAAACCATATAGGGTTTTTTAAAGCAAATGGTATTAACAGCAACAATAAAGCAATATTAATTAAATAATAGAGTGCCATACGCTTAGCCGCCATAGCATTGTCATACCACAACCGCTGCACAATCATCACAAGAACAAGTGCAAGCTGGACCGGCACACAAAACTTATAGGGCAACGGCAGGTCCAGCAAAAAAATATAAAATAAAAAGATAGCGTGCAAATTTAAATAACCAAATAAAAAAAATTCACTAATGCCACTACCAGACTTGATCCGATAATTAGTAATAATTTGTGGGATAAAGCAAAGGGTATATGTCACATACGCTACCCATGCACAAGCTGAAAGAACAATAGTGGTAAAATCCATAATTACTCGCGTCCACAACAATGTTTATGTTTCTTACCAGAACCACAAGGACATTGATCATTACGACCAACCTTTGGGCCCTCACGACGCACCGGCTTGGCTGAAGCATCCTCACTACCAGCGCCACGCATCTGAATTGACTCAAGCTCTTTTTCATGTTGATGCTCAATTTCACGCAACGCAGCAGCAGAATATTGATCTGGCTCAAGACGGAACAAGTGAGCAACAATATCCCATTTGATTTGATCCATCATGCGTTCAAATTCAGAAAATGACTCTTTTTTGTACTCAATTAGTGGATTTTTTTGACCATATCCTCGAAGACCAATCCCTTCACGCAAATGGTCGATATTTTGCAAATGCATACGCCATGCGCGATCAATCGTATCAAGAAGCACCCATTTTTCAGCTTGTTGACTTGTTTCATTGCCACCACGTCTTAACTCATATTCATAAATAATATATTCCAAAATTTGATCTTCTGCGCGAGCTGTATTACTAAAATCAAACTCACGTGCCTCCAAGATATCGCGACGAAATCCTGTAATATTTTCAAGCGCCGTAAGAATTTGCTCACGCTCTTCTGGCCCACATGAGTTACCAGGTGCATACACTGAAAAAAGCTTATGAAGCATATCTGCCATCATGTCTTTAATCAGGCCAATGATCTGGTCAGTACCTTCAAGAATACTACGTCGATAGCTATAAACAACCATGCGCTGCTGATTGAGTACATCATCGTATTCAAGTAGATGCTTACGAATATCAAAATTTTGCTTTTCTACACGCTCTTGTGCTTTTTCAATGCTGCGAGAAACCATTGGATGCTCAATGCTCTCGCCTGGCTGCATGCCAAAACGCTCCATGGTTTTCTTTACTCGATCACCACCAAAAATACGCATCAAATCATCTTCAAGCGAAATATAGAATTTTGATGATCCGGGATCTCCTTGACGGCCGGCACGTCCACGCAGCTGATTATCAATGCGACGACTTTCATGACGCTCTGTACCAATAATCCGCAACCCCCCAGCTTCCAAGACACCAGCACCAAGCTTAATGTCTGTACCACGCCCTGCCATGTTGGTTGCGATGGTTACCTTCCCTTTTTCCCCAGCTTCTTTAATAATTTCTGCCTCTCGCTCATGCTGCTTTGCATTCAAAACATTATGAGGAATCCCATTTTGTCGAAGCACATTACTCAAAATCTCAGATGATTCAATAGCCACGGTACCAACCAATACTGGTTGTCCACGCTTATGGCACTCTTTAATATCCTCTACAACGGCTTTATTTCTATCGTCTTTGGTCAACATCACCGTATCGCCTTGATCTTCACGAGCAACCGGCTTATTGGTTGGGATGGCAACTACTGCTAATTTGTAAATTTTCCAAAATTCTGCTGATTCAGTTACCGCAGTACCAGTCATCCCTGCTAATTTTTTATAAAGGCGGAAGTAGTTTTGCAGGGTAATTGAAGCAAGTGTTTGATTTTCCCGCTCAATCTTAACTCCTTCTTTTGCTTCAAGAGCCTGATGGAGGCCATCACTATAGCGACGCCCTTGTAAAATACGGCCAGTAAATTCATCTACAATCAATACTTCGCCGTCAAACACAACGTAATCAACGTCGCGCTTATAAATAGTATTTGCTCGCAGCGCCTGTGTTACATGATGTAGTATCATGAGATTTTCAGGAGCATACAGGTTTTCTACACGAAGGTATGCTTCGATTTTATCGGTACCGTCTTCAGTTAGATGCACAGAGCGTGCTTTTTCATCAATTTCATAATCACCCGTTGCAGAGAGCGTAACCACAGCACGATTCGCAATCTCATACAAATTACTTCCACGTTCGCTTGGCCCAGAAATAATCAATGGCGTACGGGCTTCATCAATTAAAATAGAGTCAACTTCGTCTACAATTGCAAAGTTCAATGGGCGCTGCACCATATCTTCAATGCTAAATTTCATATTGTCGCGTAGATAATCAAACCCAAACTCATTATTGGTTCCGTACGTAATGTCTGCTGCATAAGCTTTTTGGCGAGCATCGTCATTCATTGAATTTTGAATTATGCCTACCTCCAAGCCCAGAAAGTTATACAGCTGCCCCATCCATTCTGCGTCGCGCTTTACTAAATAATCATTGACGGTAATTAAATGAGCTCCCTTGCCAGTCAATCCATTCAAGTACATAGGCAAAGTTGCTACTAATGTCTTCCCTTCTCCAGTACGCATTTCTGCAATCTTGCCAGCATTAAGCACCATACCACCGATTAACTGCACATCAAAATGGCGCATATTGAGTACGCGCAAGCTTGCTTCACGAGCAACCGCAAATGCTTCAGGCAAAATAGAATCAAGGTGAGCGCCTTGCGCTAACCGTTCACGAAATTCATTGGTTTTTGCGACTAGCTCAATATCAGTGAGCGGCTTTACTTTTGCCTCCAACTCATTGATATGGCTTACTAATGGATAGAGTGCACGGAGTTCTCGCTCATTTTGTGTGCCGAAAATTTTTGCTAATATTTTTGCTATCATGCTTTTATTCCTAACAAGTCAGGGCTATCATTTTCAAGTAGATGAAAGGTAGCTTATCATAAAACAAAAGATGATTGAATGCTTACGCAATACCAGAGGAAATATGCGGATTATGAGATTAAAAAATGTTTTTCATATGGCTGCATCAGGGCACACGGTAACTTTATTGTTTGCTGCTCACTCCCTCCGTACATACTAAGATGTACATCAGCAATCTCTTTGCTGATCTTCACAACAAGGGCTTGATGCGACGTGGCAGTTAATAATTTAAGCATCAGGGGCGTAAAAAGTACAAGCGGGAATGGATTAACAGGAGAATAGGCTTGCAAAAAGAATGGCTTAAACCTCTGCACATCATAAAACCATAGTTGTACATGGGTAGGCAAGTGCGTCAACCCTGTTTTTTCATGTATCAATTCAAGAGCACACTGCTTTAGCTTAGAGTTATCATACCGCTGAGAAAAAAGCCGCTTACTTAAACCAGCGGTAGAAACCATATCAAGTACTTGTACTAAATCACCATTGGAATATAGGGAAAGGACGTGACGAAAAATATCATGATCGACAAAATGTTCAGTTTCCTGCTGGATAGGCGTTCCAAGTAAGACCAAGTGTTCAATCGATAATCCACGGCGAAGTTTTGTTTCTTGCTCTGCCAAAAGCAAACTTACATTGCCTCCGTGGCTATGCGCAATAAGAACAATATCTATCAGCGCAGGATCACATCTGTGCTCTGCCGCAAGCCTATTACGCTCTCGCAGCAACGCTTGGTAAAGGCCATAAGAAGCCAAGCGGCGACGAGAAGCTGACAAACTACCATCCCAACCAAAAAGATAGGATACTACCAAGGAATCGCCAAAAGCATATTTCCAAATTTTTTCAAACAATGACCCAAATAATTGGTTGCGCATATGAACTACCGCAGCAACGCCATCAGCATCATGCAAAGGCCGCAACCCATAATCAGCAATCGGTTGGTATTGGTACCATCCTTGATAACGCATGACATCGCCAATAGTATGTTCACGCGTCGCATGCGATGGAAAATCGCGTACCAGCGTATGCAATGATCCCAGTTTTATGTATGGCAAAATAGTTCCATGCACAAAAACAGTCATAGTCAAGCGCACCGGCTTACTAGCTCCCACTTCCTGCACGGTCAAACCCATAGCTAACATAATCAAAAAAAACATCTGCTTTACGTATTGCATAAAACCCCTTTAATAATGCAATCATCAGCCTACAAAGGGCAATAACTCTTGTCAAAATAGCAAAAGAAACCCATAAAAGTAGCTAGTTCCACCTTTGCTGACGAGTGAATTCTTTACAAAAATGCTCATTTGTCATATGGTTGGTCTCATTACATTATCATAAAGAGCTTGAGGACTAAGGGACTTAATAATGTTAGACTGCTCACCAAAAGACCAAAAGACGTGCAATAGCCGTCATCGTATAGGACACATATTACGCATTAGCGGAACTGTTGTTGACGTCCAATATTCTGAGCATCACATTCCAAACATTTCGCATAAGCTCATTATCGTCAAAGAAGAATCTCTCATTGAATCACTTCTTAAGCTTGATGGCAGCATTGCTGATGTAAACGCTGATTTAATTAATCTTGAAGTAGCACAGCACTGTGGCGATGGAGTCGTCCGCTGCATCGCGCTCGAGCCGCTTGATGGCATTCGACGGGGATTGCCCGTTGTCGACACCATGGCGCCCATTACGGTCCCAGTTGGCCCCGAAGTGCTAGGCCACGTATTTGACCCACTTGGCCGTACCATCGATGGCAGTGGGAAAAAAGATTATGCTAATCAGTGGTCAATTTACCGCAACGCACCTACGCTGATTGAACAAAAAGCAACTGAAGAAATTTTAGAAACAGGCATTAAAGTACTCGATCTGCTTACCCCCTACGTCAAAGGCTCTAAAATTGGGCTCTTTGGTGGGGCAGGGGTAGGGAAAACCGTTATTGTACAAGAGCTTATTCGCAATATTGCAAAAGAGCATGGCGGCTATTCAGTTTTTGTAGGGATTGGTGAACGTACGCGAGAAGGTAATGAACTGTGGCTTGAAATGAAATCTTCTGGCGTGATTGAAAAAACAGCGCTCGTCTTTGGTCAAATGGGCGAAATGCCTGGAGCACGACTTCGTGCTGGGCTGACCGGCTTGACAATGGCAGAGTATTTTCGTGATCACGAAAACAAAGATACGCTTCTTTTTATAGACAACATTTTTCGATATGTCCAAGCAGGTGCTGAGGTCTCAGCACTACTCGGTCGCATGCCATCAGCGGTAGGGTATCAACCAACATTAGCATCAGAGATGGGGATGCTACAAGAGCGCATTACCACCACGCATCATGGATCGATTACATCTATTCAAGCAGTTTATGTACCAGCCGATGATTATACTGATCCAGCACCCGCCACTACTTTTCAGCACTTAGATGCAAGTACTGTTCTGTCTCGTAAAATTGCACAAGCAGGTATTTACCCAGCGGTAGATCCCCTAGAATCAGTTTCTAAGGGGCTAAAAGCAAATATCGTTGGCCAAAAGCATTTTGATATTGCTCGGAATGTACAAAAAGTACTCCAAAAATATCGTGAGTTACAAGACATCATTGCTATTTTAGGGATGGATGAGCTCTCTGATGCTGACAAGCTAACCGTAAACCGGGCTAAAAAAATGCATAATTTTCTCTCCCAGCCACTCTTTGTGGCAGAGCAACATACCAGCATCCCTGGCAAGTACGTCAAACGTGAGCAGACAGTAGAAGATTTTGAGAAAATTTTAATGGGTGAATGTGATAGTATGCCATTACCATGCTTCTACATGGTGGGCACATTAGCAGAAGCTTATGAGAAAAATAAGATTAATCTATGATCGAACTAAGTATAATTACTCCTACCGAAAGCAAGATTATACAAATCGAATGGATTGAAGTCATCAGTCCTACCGGTACTTTTTGGGTTGGTCCCGATCATGCCCCGCTTGTCTCGCTCGTAAAACACAAAGCTCCCATCTCATTCAAAGAGCAAGGCAAAGAGGCTGAAGTCTATGAAGCATCGAATGGCATTTTTCATGTCAGCAAAAATAAAGCAACTCTGCTGTGCTCCTAGAAAGTATTTACCTCTCCTAATTTTTAACCCCCCGAACAATTAAAAAAACAACCTTCTGGCTATTCTTGCAATATAATGCCCCACTCTTCATACATTTGCTGCCAAAATACCACTTTTTACGCTGAATGAACCCTTTTTGACATTATTAACATTTTTTGCAACTATATAAATAATATCAGATTGCAAATATTAATTATTTTGATTTTCGGATGGTGGTTATCATGAATAAGCTTTTTACCATCGCAAAGCACATTGCTTTGTCACTGGCCCTTATGGTACTTATCCCGCTGCACGGCGCCGGCAAAAAAACATCAATTAAACGATCCCGGGCCGATGAAGAGCAAGACACAACTCAAACATCGCAGCCTACCTCTGCAACCGCAAATCCAGCGCCACCGCCTAGCGCACCTATCACCAATGAAGAATTAGGAGTATTAGCTCGTGCGCGAGCAACGCGAGAAAAAAAGCATGCTGCAAGCGCGCCAGAAGATGCAGATAGAATTCCTTCTGCTTTTTCTGCTCCAGCTACCACGCCTGTAATCACTCCCGCAGCAGCAAGTAGCACTGAAAAAGAAACAATTTGCCCTATTTGTTCTACTGAACTAACTGAAATAACACCAGAAGAGTTGATTACGCTCCACAAAGGACAAGAAATCCGTGCCGGCGCATGGCGCCCGCTCCATACATTTTGCAGGGCATGCCTACGAGAAGCACTGAAAAAGCAGCCTGTCCACACCTGCCTGCTATGCCCCACAAGGCTTACCCCTGAAGAGATTCGTACATTACAACGCCAAACAACCAAAGAAGCTATTATTGAAGCAAAAACCAACCGCAACGAAGCGCTTGTTGCTCAGCTTCTAGAAATTCCTGGCATCAATAGCGTAGCATTACAAACACAGCTAGCAGAAATCAATACAAACTTAGCTGCTGCAGCAAACTTAGTGATACTAGCCGCTAATAACGAACGCCAAGCGACACCACCCCCTCAACAAAAAACCTTGGAAGAGCTTACGTGGGAAGCTGCCACTTGCAACAATGCTGACCTGATAAGAGATATTTTAACTATCCCTTCCATCAGTAGAGTGCGCATACTTACCCTTGTACTGCTCGCTAGTATCATGAATGAGAACCAAAGACTAGTCGAATACGCTCTTGCAGAGGGAGCTGATGTCAACATTATTCTTGACCAAACCGATCATTTCATTAAGCTGCACTATTTACAGCGTCGAACACCATTGATGCTCGCTATTGCAACGGGCAATCTACAAATCGTTCAGATATTACTTGCGCATACCGCTATTAATATTAACGCTAGTATTGAGTTTGATAGAAGCAGTGATCTCTCAGAGCGCCCAGATGCAAATTTAATTCCCCCTACTTTCTATCAACATACAGCCCTAAAAGCAGCCCTCAACAGCTTGAGTTATGAACCAAGAATTGCAGAAGCAATTCTAAACGACCCAAGACTGACTCCCCCAGACCCAACACTTGTACTGTTTCATGCAATAAAAAGCAAAAATTTTGCCCTGGCGGAACAAGCGATTAATCAAGGGGCAGATATAAATGCGTACGAAGACTTCAGTCCATACCCTTGGCTAACAAATCATCCCAGTGTATTGATGCTTGCAACTAATACGTTATGGGATTTCACCTATACACGGAAACATCCTTCTTCTTCTGAAGTACTACTCGCCCCTGAAATTGGCATCGCTATGAAAAAAATAATTCTTTTGTTGCTTGGAAAACCAAGTATTACAAGCTCTTTAGCAGGAGAACGTGGATATCGAATTCAGCTTGATATAATAAAATCTGAAGATATAGAATTAATAATGCGTCTAATTGAGTTGGGGCATAGCAACCTCCGGGATTTAGCAATCCAAATATGTGAGACAAACAACCCCCAGCTGGTAAAAGCAGTATTAGACAGTGGCATAAGTCCTATTGAAACACTATACAAAAACCTAGGACATGGCAAAACAACACTCCTCGATAGCTGCATTGCCGCTCCAATGAGCATTAAAATGTTATTAGCCAACGCTGCTAAAAATCACATAAGCGCAGCGCCGAAATCATCATTCGCAAGCCGCTTATTGCGAACACAAAACAATGGGTGGACGCTTCTTCATCTTGCCGCCTACACGGGCGACCTTGCAGAAGTAGAACACTTATTAGCAACAGGGACAGACGCTAATGCAAAAACAACCTATGGCACTAGTGTTCTATGCGCAGCTATATTATCAGATCATGCAGCAGATCTCATCATCCCTCTTGCTGCTGCCGGAGCAAATGTAAACGAAGACCTTGTCTATACCGCTAAGCCACCCATCCTGAGCACAACAAATATCCCATTGATTAACGCCCTTGTCACGGCTGGAGCCGATATAAACACCTGTGATAATTATGGCTGGACCGCACTCTCGCATGCAATGAGTTCTGGAGCTGATGCTGGATATGTCCATGCATTACGCGCCGCAGGAGCTGACACAAATATTATTGATACGGACAAGCTCACCCTAAAAGATATTTTTAATAAATATGTCAAAAAGAAAGCTAGAGTTTTCGCAGGGGAAGGTGCCAACCCATGGCTAGTCAGAGAAGCAGAAGCCCCAACCGCAATAGACCCAAGGCTCAAAGCACTAGAAGACCCTATTGAGGTTACCGTGGTCGCTGACCCAATACTTGCAGCAATACAAAACAAGTATAAACCCCTTTCAGTATTATTTGGCTCACCATTAGATCTTCATACCTGGGAATAATGTTGAATCAAAAATTTTTGTAATTTATTGGAGTTTATCATGAACAAGTTTAAAATTTTTACTAGGTACCTTTTCTTGGGCCTCTCTCTTGTTGCATTAACACCCTTAGATGCTATGGAACGCGATGACCAAGAGCGTCCCGATCGCAATAAAAGCGCTTATAAACGAGTCCGCGCTACACACACTGATAGTGATGATGATGTTGACACTTCTAGCGAAGCAGCTGCCCGCAGGCCTGGTGGTGAAGAAGATGTTGATACCACTCCTGCAGCGGCAGCGGCTGCCGCCAGTGCCATGCCTTTGGATATAACGCGCCTAGCAGAGGCCTTTGAGCCAGCTATTATTAACCGCAGCCTAGAAGCCCTGGCCCGCTTAAATGCCCTTTGCCAGCAAGCAGGCAACCGTTTGAATGAAATATGCATAGAAAAGCCACAATCCCATATAAAACTTTGATTGCTGGGATTAGCAGCAATCCATAACCACGCTGAAGCCATCAGCATGTTATGCAGCTATGGTGCTCAAGTAAGTGCATCAACAGAAGTCTTTGTTGACTTGAAAGCTGTTGTTTCACCCTTCCACCTTGCCATTTATGCCGGATCTGTAGAGTCAGTGGCAGCACTTTGCCAGCATGCAAGCAGTGGTATTAATGTGCCAACAATACCACCATATGCTTTAGCTGTACCAAGCCTTACCCCACTCGATTTTTTAACAGATTGCATCTGTCTTCCAGAAAATAAATTATTAACTATTGCACAGCTTTTGCTCAATACTAGTGGCATTGCGCCGACTATTAACCCAGAAAGAGCTATTCATTTACTTTTTGAATGCTGCCGGTCGGGTTATTATCAACTGCTGAAGTACTTACTCGGGCTGAGAGGAGAGATGATTAATCTCAACTATGTCCATCCATGGGCAGGAGGCACTTTGCTACACCTCATCATTAAAGACCAGCGCCTGACAACTGACGCCAAAATTGATCTTATAACTAGTCTTACTACAGCAGGAGCCGATGTGAATACGCCACCGGTAGCAGGACATCAAACGGCTACAGATGTTGGATTCGCCATTCTTATCGATGACACACTTAAGAGCTACCTGCTCTCCCTGGGCATGCGCCTATAATTTCCAATTGTCTATTTATTAAGATATTAGGAGTCATCAGTAGCAGCCAGAGATTGACGATTCCCTGATCTACAGCTACACTTGTACCATCAATTATCATTTTTCAGGTGTTATTTATTACATAAATGCCGGGGCAAGTGGCTCCGGGTTTTTTATTTTTTACCCCTTTAACTATGCAAAAGGTTATGGCAAATAAAATTATACGAGCACTGTGGGGCAACCTACATGGCGAAGAGCTCAAAAAATATGCAATTCTTGCGCTTGGTTTTTTCTTTTTGATTGGCTCATGGTGGCCTCTCAAAACCCTCAAAGATAGTATCTTTATTAATACTGTCGGTCCTCAGTATTTGCCATACGTCAAAATTTTATCTGTATCATTGTTCTTTCCTATTGTATTGCTCTACTCACGTCTTGTAGACATGTACAATAAAGAAAAATTGATCTACTTTTTTCTAGGTGTCTACACCGTGCTTGGGCTGGTTTTTGTGTATTTTCTTCACCATCCAAGCATTGGTGTGGCTAACGCTGTAACTGACCCTAAGCGCTTACTAGGCTGGGCATTTTATGTATTCTGCGAAAGCTATATCGATTTAATCATGACGCTTTACTGGTCATTCGTAAATGACATCACCACGCCTGAGTCTGCCAAAAAGGGGTATGGTCTGATCATATTTGGTAGCCAGCTTGGTGGCTTTTTGTTTACCCTCCTTGGCACCCTCCTTTCTCATGATGCATCGCAATACACAAGCAGCGTCCCGCTGATTGCTTTTATTTCAGTATTAATGTTTATCATGATTGCTGGCACTGTGTGGCTACTCACGCGTGTGCTACGAACGTCTGGATTAAAAGGGTATGAAGACCATGTACAAGCAACTGAGCAAAAACAAACACCTGCTGCGGTTGGCTTTTTTGATGGCCTCAAATTTTTAGTAACACATCCCTACGTTATGGGTATCTTTGGATTGGTGTTTTTTCAGGAAGTAGTTTCCACCGTCATGGGTTTTCAAATGTCTTTACTCGCGAAAAGTACTTATATTGAGCCCGGATTGGTTAATAAATTCTTATTTGACTATGGACTAGCAGTACAAGGTATTTCATGCGTGTTTGCTCTGATTGGCACATCCGTTTTTCATCGCTGGTTTGGTATTCGCACCTCGCTTATTGCTTACCCTTTCAGTATTGGTTTATTTATTATTTGGTACTTACTAAGCCCAACGCTTTGGACCATTGTATACGTTATGCTAATTGCAAAAGCTCTTGGCTACGCGCTCAATCAGCCAACGAAAGAGGCGCTCTATATCCCTACATCACGAAACATAAAGTACAAGTCTAAAGCATGGATTGAAATGTTTGGCAAACGCTTCTCTAAGGCTTCTGGTTCGGTTGTCAATGGCATGGTAGGGCAAGCCCTTACTCTTGCTGGTGGCTTTACGATTGGCCTGATTGCTCTATGGATTGGTCTAGCTGCCGTCATTGGTAAAATTTTTAATAAAACCGTTGAAGAGAACAAGCTTATTGATTAGAAACTATGGCGTTTTTTCTAACTTATGCTAAAATGGCGAGTCGTGTAGTTTTGGCTATTATTATACTGCATATTAATTACTAATCCCTTTCAGGAGGAATGTATGTTATCGAAAATTAAAAGAACTTTATGGGGCGATGTCTCTATGGAAGAGTTCAAGCATTTTGGACTTCTTTCAGCAACGTTCTTTTTCGTTGTTGGTGCTTACTGGATGTTGCGTGGATTGAAAAACGCATTCTTCATGCACTTGGTTGGCCCAGACTTTTTACCTTTGGCAAAAGTGGTTAGTATTATCTCATTAATCACTATTTTGATTTTCTACAACAAGCTTGTAGATTTGCTTGATAAAACCAAGCTCATTTATCTTATGACTGGTATTTATGGTACTTCTTACTTACTCATGGCAATTTGCCTAGGAAACCCATCATGGGCAGGATCTTGGATCGGATGGCCACTTTACGTATTGATTGAAAGCTTTGGCTCAATCGTTATCCCGTTGTTCTGGGCATATGTTGCAAGCGTAACCGATGTTACAAAAGCAAAAAAAGGTTACCCAATTATCGTATCTGGCGCACAACTTGGCTCAATGCTTGGTTGCCTTACCGTTATGACTTTTGCTGACACCCTTGGGGCACCTGGTCTTGTTGGTATTGGGGGGCTTTTGGTTTTCGCTATCCCTGTACTCATTTACACCTTCAACAAAACTCACGTTGCTACAGCAATTGAACAAAAAGACAGCAAAAAGAAACCTACTGGTATCCTTGAAGGGCTCAGATTACTTCTTTCAAAGCCATACTTGATGGGAATCTTGGTTGTTTCAACTGTTTATGAAATTGTCGCTACGGTGCTTGATTTCATGATGAACAAATCAGCATTCCAAATCTACGGCAGCCTTGAAGAAGTAGCAAAATTCCTTGCAACTTTCGGTCTTTTCGTAAACGCACTTTCTTTCGTTTTTGCATTACTTGGTACTTCATTCTTCATCCGCCGCTTTGGTTTAACCAAGTGCCTTGTTGCATACCCAACAATGATTGCAGTGCTTGTCGTTGCAGTATGGTGGATGCCTGGTCTTTGGGTATTCTTTGGTGCTCAAGTAGCATTGAAGGGCTTGAGCTATGCGCTTAACAACCCATGTAAAGAAATTATGTACGTGCCAACCAGCAAAGACGTGAAGTACAAAGCTAAATCTTGGATTGAAGCACAAGGTGGCCGTTCAGCTAAAGCGCTTGGCTCAGTTATCACCGGTAGTTTCCCAGTTATTGCTGATCTGCTTTGCTATGGTTCCATGATTTGTCTTGGTGTTATCGCTGCTTGGATTCCAATTGCGTACCTTGTTGGTAGCAAGAACCAATCATTGGTTGATAACAATGAAATTATTGAGTAATTAGTTATTTGCAATAACTAAACTCAGTTATGAAATTCCAGGGGGCTGGTCGAAACACCAGCCCCCATTTTTGTGATATCATTATTAATATAAAAATATCACAAAACCGCCTCCTGGTGAGCCTGTCGAACCAAACCGCAAAGCGGTGGCAGAGCGGTCCATATTTAAATTTGTTCAAATAGCTCGCTCTTTCACCCCCAAGGGGGCGCCCTTCGACAAGCTCAGGGTGAGCGAGCACAAGGCACCTGTAACATGTTGCCTTAAAGCTTTGATTTTAAACATTATGAACTTTTTTCTCAGCCTAGCGCGTCTTTTATGGGGTGATATAACCAAAGAAGAAATACGGCGCTTTGGGCTTCTCTCTCTTATCTCGTTTTCTTTCATCGCTACCTACTCAGTCCTTCGGCCACTGAAAGAAATTTTATTTATGCGCTATGTTGGCACCTTTTATTTGCCAAGCGCAAAAATTGCCTCATTTATCATCATGATCCCGCTCACGCTTTTTTATTCTGAGCTGGTCGATCGGGTAGAAAAGCACCAACTGTTTTATGTTTTTTGCTCACTCTATGGCTGTTTTTTTATTGGGGTTGCTTATCTCTTAGCTCACCCTAACCTGGGCCTTACCACAGCTGTTGCTCACCCACTCGGTTTTATCGGCTGGGCAATATATATCGGCATTGAAAGCTTTGTAATGATCATGCTTGCTCTCTTCTGGTCATTCGTTGCAAGCAGCACCAAAGCAGAAAGCGCCAAACGATGCTACCCGTTAGTTATGGGAGTCTCTCAAATTGGCTCTATTGCCGGACCACAACTAGTTAAACATGCGTCCTCTCTCGGTATTCCTATCCTTGTTGCCGGAGCAGGTTTAAGTATGTTTATTATTATTGCGATTATTCGTGCCTTTGTTATTTATAACCCTGATGTTATAAAAGTGGAAAAATCAAAGCGCCCCACCGGTCCAATTGAAGGATTAAGATTAATTGTTACCCGTCCCTACCTGCTTGCATTTATTAGCACCACAGCACTATATACAATGGTAAGTGGCATACTTGAATATCAAATGATGCACCGCATTGAAGAGCATTTTACTACTATTGAACAAATGGCAGCATTTACCGCATCACTTGTCCAAACTACCAACTTAGTCGCTCTCTTCTTTGCTTTTGTTGGCTCAAGTATTTTCATGCGCAAGCTGGGTGTTCGCGGCTGCATGGTAGCTTTTCCACTCCTCGTTTTAGGCATGATTACTTATGTTTGGTACTCTCCAACTATTTGGGTATTGTTTGCAGCTATTGTTACTTTAAAAAGCTTAAGCTATGCCCTCAATACACCGTGCAAAGAATCGCTGTACATCCCTACCAGTATTGATATAAAATTTAAAGCAAAAAGCTGGATTGATGGTGTTGGTTACCGTGGCTTTTACGCGGTAGGGGCAAGTATCAATACTGTTTTTTCTTCTACCACAGCCCTTATGAGCTTTGCACCTTTAATTGCTATGAGCATGTGCGGTGTGTGGTCAGGAATTGCATGGTATTTGGGCACAAAAAACCAACAGCTTATCGCTGAAAAAAAGATAATTGATTAATATGACAAACCCTCATGTTCAAGATCTGGCGCACCTTATTGAAAACGGCTTAAACCAAAATCAACGCACTGCAGTACTACATGATCGCGAATCGTTACTTATTATTGCCGGCGCTGGCTCAGGAAAAACACGCGTTATTACTACCCGAATTGCCCACTTGATTGCAAATAATGGGGTCGAGCCAGGACAAATTGTAGCGCTCACCTTTACTAATAAGGCCGCTGGCGAGATGAAAGAACGATTAGTACATTTGCTCGGCGGCATACATCGATTACCCTTTATTGGTACTTTTCATTCCTACTGCCTTCAATTGCTCAAAAATTATCCGATGCTTACAGGAATGCCACAGTTCAGTATTTTAGACGCTGATGATCAACAAGACCTTATTAAAAAGATCATGAAACAATTTGCGTTAGCAAAGTTTATTACCGCTTCGCAAATTATGTTTTCTATTTCGCGGTATAAAAATCAAGTTGCCGCTGGGAATGTGGTCGCATTGGAAACGGGGATAATCCCGATGTTCAAAGAAATTTACTTGCAATACGAAGCTGAAAAATCCTCTGCACGCTGCTTAGATTTTGATGATCTTATTTTACGTGTACTTGATGGGATGCATAAAAATCATGCTTTCCGATTGCAACTCCAAGAGCGAATACGGCATATTTTGGTTGATGAATACCAAGATACAAGCGATGTACAACACCAATTATTGCTTGCTATGGCTACGCACAATAAAAAATTAGCAATTGACTCTATGTGCGCGGTAGGAGATGAAGATCAGTCAATTTACTCCTGGAGAGGTGCTACCGTAGCAAATATGCTTAAATATAAGACTGATTTTGCGCCAGTAACTACTGTGAAGATTGAGCAAAATTATCGCTCTGTACAGCCAATTTTACAGGCAGCCAATGAGGTAATTACCAATAACACCATGCGCAACCCTAAAGAGCTTTGGTCTACCCGCAATGCAAGTAATCGCATTTTAAAGCTTGAGTGTAGCTCTGGTGATCAAGAAGCGGAAGCCGTAGCAACCATGGTACAGGTAATTGCTGATAAAAAAGGCTCAAATGATATTGCTATTCTGTATCGCACGCACTACCAATCGCGTAGTATTGAAGAAGCGCTCATACACAAAGCCATTCCTTATAAAATGATCGGTGGAATCCGTTTTTATGAACGCAAAGAAATTAAAGATTTATTAGCCTACCTCAGACTTGTTGTTAACCCCTTCGATAAAATTAGTTTATTACGCATTATCAATGTTCCTGCTCGTGGCCTTGGGGATAAATTTGAAGAAGAGTTGTTAAAGCTATGGCAAGCACAGCCTTTTATGGATTTCAAGCAAATTCTTCATTTCATGATTACTGATGCTAACCATGGGCAAACACCAACAAAAACAAAGACTATCAAGGGTTTTTTAGAACTTTACAGTGCTATTAATGCCAACGATGCCCCAAGTACGATTCTTAAGCAGATTATGCATCATATTGATTATAATGCTTACTTAAATGCAGCCTATGAACTGAAAGAAGCTCAAGGCAAACAAGAAAACGTCCAAGAATTTATGCTCGCTCTTGATATCTTTGAGCAAAAAAATGGCCATAAAACAGGCCTGCTCGAATCATTTTTACATGAAGTCTCACTGCTGCAAGAAGTTGGTGATAAAGACGACCAGACAGCGCCCGTTGTACTTATGATGACCTTGCACGCGGCAAAAGGGTTAGAATTCGATACTGTTATCATGGCAGGACTAGAAGAAGGGTTATTGCCTAGTCAACGTTCATTAAATACGAATGAAGAGTTAGAAGAAGAACGCCGTTTAATGTACGTGGGCATGACACGAGCAAAAGAACATCTAGTGCTTAGTAACGCGCATACACGCTATACTTTTGGACAACTCGTAAGCCAAGCACCATCACGCTTCCTTGATGAACTACCAAAAAATTTAGTTCAATCCCTTGACCTAGAGCAGCTGCCGCGCTACCAAATACGTAGCATGCTTGAACAATGGATTAATGGGCTCCCTACCGTTACCGTAGGATTCGGCACTCCACGTGCGACAGGAGCAACAAGCAAAATTCCTTCTACTAGTTATTCCTCATCACCTTATGGAGCCCCTACGCGGCCGACCTACCAGCCCTATAAAAAAGCCTCAACCTATTCGCCTTACAGCTCAACAAGCAATCCTGTAGCTGAAGCTACTAGCAAGGCAAAATGGTACAAAAAGCAGACGGTATATCATCAAAAATTTGGCCCTGGCATTGTAACTGATGTTGAAAAAGCGCCAGATAACGATTTTTATGTAACCGCTTTATTTAAAGAAGGACAAAAGAAAATTTTAGGTAAATTCTTAGATACCTCGCAATGACGTTACTCGAATTTATAAATACTATCATACTTGCTGTACTTACTTATGCTACAGCACCGCAAGATATTCAGCGAAATCTTCGTGAACAAGTTCAGCCTGAAATGCTTGTTCGCATCGCCGCTATTGAATATTCTAGTTGGATGATTGCAACTGCGGCTCATGAATATGGTCATGCTGCGCTTGCCGAACAAATAACGGGCCAGCAAAGCATTATTCACCTGGGAGTCAAAGAACCAAATACAAAAAATAAGCCTTGGATAAGCTGCGGCAAATTTAAACTGGATGGCTTTGACCCTAAGCATGGAGCTACCGAATACTCTTTGGTCAATCAAACAGTATTAAAACAACATATGCGCGACTATGTAATTAACGCTGTGCAAGAAGGAAAAGCTCGCCCAGAAGAGATAAAAAATATCCTGACTGATGAAGTTATTGCCACGCTGAGTAATCAAGCAACGCTCTCTAAAAATGATCATCATAAAATTTTATTAGTTGGTGGGTTATGTGGCTTTTTAGCCAGCGTTGCTATGGGTTTGATAGCCACAGGAGGTATGCAGCCCGACTATCTCATGATTCATGAGTTATTTAACTCCTTATTACCACTATCTCCTGGTAGCGACTCCTATATAATCTGGCAAGACCGGTTTCACTTAACCGAGAAACAACTCAGCAGCATTTTATACGTCACGACGCTTTTAGATATGAGCGCATGCGTTTTATGCACCATTATCGATAAGCGAAATGCGCCGAACGCGCCATTGCATACGCGCGCCATGCTGGGACTTATCAATTACTATCTAAGCGGCTACGCGCGATTTTATGCGGGCAGCAGCGTTACGCCATCTCTATAATTTGCTTCGGGACCAGTAAGTTATCTCGCTCAGGATTAGCAGCTCTTAGCGCATAGCGCCGTGCTAACTCATTCCCAAAAACTTTTTGTAGTGACTGATAGCCTCTTTTTGTAGCACCACAGCAACAAACTCGCTCAATACAACAGCAGGGCATGCTTTCACATAGCACATTACAGCAGACACATCCAATACACCATATTCCCCTATTGCAAGCAGCTAGGCAATGATCATTAGCCCTAGTTGCACAACATTCAATACAGGGTAAATTACTATTAACCTCTTCATAACACAGCGCTTTAACGTAACAGCCAATACAACACATGCATGGGCAAACACCAATACCGGCAACAATTGCTGCTAAACAAGAGAAAGGAGAGCAAGCACAAGAGAGATAAGAACACCATTCACACTTTTCAGCAGCTTCTTGCTTGTTTGGTATCTCAGAGATTAACGACAACTGCTCATGCTCTGATTTATTATGCTCAGTAGCTTTTTCCTCTAATTCATCACTACTGATAGCAATTTCAGTAAAATCATTAGCTTCATTTTCTGGTAATAACCCTTGTTGCTCGGTGCCATGCAAAGATACAAAGACGCATAGACTGGCAATCAACCACATTTTTTTATTCATCGCCCATCTCCTTTTTTAACCAACGCAGTAACAAAAAAAGGTTAGTAGAATACATTTAAAGCTGTCTACAATAAAATTTTTACCCCCTACAACAAGACATAGGTTCATAAAAAAGCCCTATTGCCTTTTTGGCAATAGGGCTAAAAAAAATTTATTTGTTCAAAGAGGCAACTTTTTATTAATACCTTACATATCTGTTTATTTCAGAAGATTCCTATATTATCCCTGCGCAGGAACAACCGAATGATGATCTTTAGGCAGACCTGTCATTGATGCGCTTACTTCTGCAATCGCCTTTTTAAATCCTCTTCTAAGGCAGCGAAAACCACAAGCGGCTTCACAGAGCATACAGCCGAGTACTGGAACCCCACACACTGCTGTTGCAATTGCAGTGCCACCAACTATTGCACTACGACAAGGGCAATTAGTATATTTTGCAAGCCCTTCACCAAGCCCTAATTCTTCTCCATCTTTTGTCTCACTGCCGGCCATGCCAAGCATTGTCATAATACACGGACAACATAAAGTCTCACAAAATGCCGTACATGCCATGCTCAGCGGACAGCATACAACAGCCGAACAATAACCGCAGCAGCTTGCACTTTCCATCTGCTCTTGAGTAGGCGCTGTAGAAGAAATTTGAGAAGAAGCAATTCCAGCGTCAAATGAAACAAACAGACACAAACCCATTACCAAAAATAATTTTGCCAGCATCCCCAATCTCCTTTTCAATGTGATTAAATAAATACAAATATAACTACTCACCAACTAAACGAAATCGTTGCAAAACCACCCCATTCAATACAACTGTTTCAGTAAACATCGAAATTGGCCTTGCCCATATGTTGCCATCATAGAGCGCTTTGTAAATCACTAATGTTTCACTACTCTCTGTATGACGGGCTAAATCAATAAACTGATAACGTTTGCCACTGTAGTGCTCATAAATACCACCAATTTTTAAATTGAGCGCGGCTGCATCTAATGGCTTAAGCTGCTCGTGATGTTGTATCTGTACTTCTTTAACCTTTTCTGCGGCTACTATTGAACTCATAAGTAATACCCCAAAAAATATAGTATTTTTCATCTACTCTACTTTCGCCTTTTTATTCAGCTTGACATCTCCACAAGTGATTCTATGAAATAAAAATCCGAGTGTCTACAACGGCATTTTTTTGCTAGGATAAGAAAATAGCAAGTTGTAGCCACAATTATAGTTATTAAAGGAACCACATGTTATTATCACTTTATTTCAAAAGTTTATTAATTGGCGCATCCATAGCAGCGCCGCTTGGCCCTATTTGTCTACTATGCATTACTATTACATTGCGTCATGGCTTAGGCTCAGGATGCTTAGCAACGCTGGGGTCAGCATCTGCCGATATGGTTTATGCCCTTATTGCAGGACTAGGACTCACGTGCATTAGTTCGTGGTTATTTGCATATCAAACGTGGTTGGCATATGCAGGGAGTGCTTATCTGCTCTATATGGGTATTGTGATTCTTTTGCAACCATCAAAGCACCATACAATAGAACACAAGCCTGCACCAGCACATAATATTTTTATTAAACTTTTTGGCCTAACACTTACCAACCCTATGAGCATTATGGCTTTTTTAAGTGCATTTACCACCCTTGGAAGTATGGGAGCAACTAATTCCGGATGGCATACTGCTGCTATGGTTGCAGGTGTTTCAAGCGGCTCACTGCTGTGGGGACTAGGGTTATGTATCGCAACCAATAAGCTAAAAAACTATGTTCTACGTTACATGCCCATTATTGACAAAATTTCGGCGATTATAATTATACTGTTTGCGCTGAAAATCATTACATCTGTACAAAAAACCCCCGTTCGTAGCAATACAAACGGGGGCAACGACTGTTATCGTTTTCATAGAAAGAATGTTAGCACATCACCGTACTTAAAGGAGCCACACGTAAGGCAAACGGCATTGAGTGATTAAATTCGGTAATAATATCATTTATTTTTCCCATAATATCTTTTTCAGTCTGCGAATCCCCGCCAATTAACGAAAACCCTAACCGCAAAGCCAGCGGGTGACCTTGAAAATTTAATCTGCCACCAGGTTGTAACATAAGTGTTAACGCACTGTCCTTACTTACTAAAATATCCTTACCCATTTCTAGCTTATTAGGCAAGCGGACACCACGTCCAGGCAAGATAAAATAGCCTTCTTTGGTATTAACGAGTTCATAATGATGCCCTTGTATTGTGGGATTTATTTTAGCATATGGCCCTTTCCAGCGCCGTGGATGAGCTAGATTAAGCACCCCAATAGTCGAGCCAGTAAATTTTTCAACCGTAAGAAAATCGATTATCCCACCTTCTGGTCTAATGCTCATAATATTGCAGGCTTTATCAATTTGCGCTAGGGCTTTTTCAATAATGGCCAAATCATTACGAATTGCAGCGGTAACAACAGAACTGCGGGAATTAAATACTTTAAAGAAAAAAAGTAACATTAACATTAACAGCAAAGAAGAGCTAAAAAGTACAAAATACTTCTGAAGTCTTCGCCACACAGGCAATACTGCATGGTCAACGCGTTCATCAAACT
Organism: uncultured bacterium; assembly: GCA_903825355.1. Lineage (GTDB taxonomy): Bacteria > Babelota > Babeliae > Babelales > RVW-14 > CAIKAH01. The sequence continues at coordinate 35,212 of CAIKAH010000026.1, forward strand.
CATGGAAAACTTTATCAAATTTCTTCATCCTACCCCCTTCAACCCTCAGCATCATAAACCTCTGAGCCCTCTTCCCTCAGATTTTATCATAGCTAGAAACGACCACTAAAAAGAAGTTTTTTGATTAATTGATTATATTCTGTATAAAACCTAGTACCAATCTACTTAAGATAAAATGTATTAAATACAATCTACTTCTTCTAAGCATTTTCTAAATACTACTTCCAGCATTAAAAATTGTCTGGTAGAATGCTCGAAAATAACAAAGTGAGGATACGTAGTACTTAGCACCAATTTGTTTTTAACACACATTACATTTAAATTCTATTTATGAAAAAACCGTTTCCGTTTTACATTCTGTGGTTTATTTTATCAGTTTTTGTTAAGCAAATAGACGCTGCCACTTGCAAGCCAATCACCGATAGCGAAGAAATCTTGTCTGAAGAAAAAATAGCCGCCGATGAAATAGCAGCAGCTCTTTCATCCTTATTAAAATTGCCTGTTTCACTGACAGAAGAGGTAAAACATAGTTTCTCACAGGTCTTATTTAAGCATCGAAGATTAGTCAGCTCTAATAGAGAATTGCGAGAACTGCTTCGGAGCAACCCTAATAAATATGTGGAAATTGTATTAGAGCAATGTGAGAGACTTGTTGTTTGGGAAAGAGCTCCAGACAATAACCAATATAAACGTTCCTCTATAGAACAAATATTAAGTAGTAATATGGATCCTACAGAGAAAACCGATGCTGTGGCTAAGCTGCATTTAAAGTCACAAATAATCAAAAATAATATAGAACAAGCTATTGCAGAACATATACAAACCGCTATGGATCTTTATGCTGAATATACTCCTGTTATTCCACGAAGAATAACTCCTATTGGAACAGCAAGCCCTCCGTTTGGGAGTGGAAAAACACCTACTCAGGTTAGCCATCTCTGCCTAGAAGCAGACCCCTTTACTGAAGACTGTGATTATTCTACAATAGAAGATGATGACAGGAGATCAACCCCTAACCTACGACCTCTATCAAGAGAAACCTCCCCAGTACGTTTCGGTAGCGGTAGTTTTAGCAAGTATGTTAGAGTCACCCCTACTGCGACTAATGAATAGCTTAAGGTAAAGAACAATGTTGCGGTGGCATAACAAGATCTATCTGTTCTCCTAATAATCCTTGTTGCTGTGCATAGATATACCGTGCTTCTTTCATTGCATCAATCTTATCACTATGCACAATTACAAGCATATCTCCCGCTTGTACTACACATAAATTGTCTACCCCAACACAAAGAACTGTCTGATTGGAAACCGCTACTAGGTTATTTTCTGCATCGACTTGCAGAACATTCTTAGCATTGCCGCTCATGTCCTTTTTAATGTGCAAAAATGTGCGCATGTCTCCTACATCACTCCAATTAAACCTTACTGGTAATACCAGTAACTCGCTGGTTTTTTCTAAGACAGCATAATCAAATGAAATTGAAGGTAACGCATCGTAATCAAAAAGCCCCTGCAGATAGCCCTGCATCTCATCATACAATAGCGAAGCATATACATTAAATTGCTCCATAAAGATTTGTATGCTTCCTATAACTATTCCACTATTCCAGAGCATGTCATTACGCTCTAGGTATTTTTTTGCAATTTCCAACCTTGGCTTTTCATGAAAATGTGTCACTAGAGAAAATTCTGCATCTTCCTCAGTGTAATACTGAATATATCCATAGCCAGTAACAGGAGCGGTCGGGGTAATTCCCAGTAAAACTAACCGATGATAGCGTTTTGCAGCACGTGCAGCCTTGCTAACATCCTGAACAAATAATTGATTGTCTTCAATAAAATGATCTGCTGGCATAGCAACCACGATTGCTTCCTGGTCATAAGCCAAAATACGATGACACGCATATAAAATTGCTGGCGCAGTATTTTTCTGTTCAGGCTCCACCACCACTTGCCCCCGCTTACCCACTGCCGCACGGATTATTGTTTCTTGCTTTGCACAGGTTACAACAATAATATTACTTGCCTGTGTCAAGTTAGCAGCACGTTCAAGTGACAAATCTAACAATGTTTTTTCACCAACTAACGGCAATAGTTGCTTAGGATGCTGTGGCGTCGACAAGGGCCACAATCGTTCACCATTCCCCCCTGCTAAGATTAAAACATAGATTTGGTTCATAGCTTCTCTCTTTTTTCTATTTATTTAACCATCGGTGACCAGTAAATGCCCACAGCTGTTGCAAAACCCAGTTTTGAACAGCACGATGAGAATCATTTTTATTCATACCGCCACTTACTTGCCATAACGGGGTTGCTAACTCGGCCTGCTGATTATAGTGAGCATCATATGAAAGCTGCTGAAAATAACGTGGAAAGTAAGCCCCGCTCCCAAACCATTGTGCCAATGGCGCACCAAAGCCAATTTTTTCGCGATAAATAACTTCTTTAGGTAGCAACTGTTCAGCAACCTTTTTAAGTAAATATTTTGTTATTTGATGCTTGAATTTTAGCGAGCCAGGTACATGCATCATAAATTCCACCAGATGATGATCCAAAAATGGCTCACGAGCTTCAATGCTTGCCGCCATAGACATTTTATCAGCACGCATCAATAATAACTCAGGAAGACGTTGCTTAAGCTCTAGGTACATCATCTGTTTAACAATATCAGCCTGTGGATCGATCGCATGTAATTTTTTGAGATGATAGTCAACAATACTATGACTATCAAATGCCTGTGAAAAACCAGGGTAGATTTGATCAATAACATGATCTTTTTCAAGAATATCTCTATGTATATCATCCAAATAAGCTCGTTTTTGCGTCTCGCTAAAGGCTATAGCCCCACCCCAAAAAAGCGCTCTATTTTGTGCCCAATTATGCATAATATCTGCCTTCAAGGGCTGATCTTCAAACAATGGTCGAGCTACATGATACATGCTTTTACGTAATAAAGTAGGCATAAATCGCTGCGATGAATACCAAACACGCTTGTGCAACTTGACATACTCGCTATACGTCTTATAACCAAAAAAGAGCTCATCAGCCCCCTCCCCAACTTGCACTACTTTCATACCAACGTCATGAGCCAGCTTTGAAACATAATAAAATGGAATACATACTACATCTGCTAACGGCTCATCTAATGATTCAACCATTGTTTCATAGTAATCAAATGCCTCTTTTTCACCAATAACCAACTCATGATGCTCAGTACCAAAATAGGAAGCCACTTTTCGTGCCCATGAAAATTCATTGTGCTCAGGATTATCTGCAAAAGCAATCGTGAATGTTTTTATTTTTGTCTCAAGTCCAGCCATAAGCGCTACATTAAGACTAGAATCTAAACCGCCAGAGAGAAATGCGCCTACAGGAACATCTGCTACCATACGTTTTTTTACTGATGCTTGCAGCAAATCGGTAATCCGCTCAATACAATACACTTCGTTATAATATTCTTTCTGCTCTGCTTTTGTAATAGCTGTAACGGGCGAATACCACTCAGTAAAATTAATGCGTTTATGTCTATCTATTTTTGCATAAAAACCTGCTGGTAATTTATATACCCCTTCAAAAATAGTCATGGGCGCAGGAGATACCATAAAGGTCAAATAATGATACCATGCAAGCGAGGAAATGTTTTTTTGCAGCCAAGGCAATTCCCATAATGCTTTTATCTCAGAGGCAAAGCTAAGCACTCCTCCCTGCAATGAAAAATAAAGTGGTTTAACACCTAAGCGATCGCGAACCAACCAAAACGTTTCATCGCGCTTATCAAAAAGCGCAAATGCAAACATACCATCAAACCGCTTTAAGCAATCTATGCCCCATTCTTGGTAAGCATACAAAATGACTTCAGTGTCATTTTGCAGCTTAAACCGGTACCCTAAGCCTTCAAGCTCTGTGCGAATAGCACGAAAATTATAAATTTCACCATTGAAAATAATAACTATTTGTTCATCTGCACTAATCATTGGCTGATTAGCTTCCATGGAAAGATCAACAATTTGTAAACGACGAGAAGCAAGCCCTATTCCATAGCTTTGAGAGGACCATACGCCAGCTGCATCTGGTCCTCGGTGAACAATTTTTTCATGCATGCGGGTCAACAAGCTATCATCAACGATAAATTGTTGCCGTTGTAGGTTCTGAAATCCAACAATGCCACACATGGTTTCTCCTTTCTCCATGCTCGCATTTCGAGCAAAATCGGTCCCCCCAGCACTACTCTTTTAAAGTCTTGCTGCGGATGACTGTTTTTGTGGTGATTCGCTAATATTATGAGACTGTTGCTCAATAATCATGCGGTCAACTACATCCAGTGCTGACAGCATAGCTACATCCATATTATTATAGCGATGCATACCATTACGGCCCATCAGGTGTAAGTTTTTAAAGGTGCTTAAATAGCCAAGCACTGCGTTAAGATGTTCTTTATAATTAGCATCGTATACAGGGTATGCTTCTGGCGTTCTTAAAACCATCCCATCTATTACTGCTGTTGCCCGGACAAGACCTATTTTTTCAAGCTCATATTTTGCTAGTTCGATTAGTTCATAATCAGGCTTGAACCAAAATGGCTCATCAACATACGTAAAATATTCAAGGCTAAGTGCGGTATGCTTTGCTGGATCATCTACCATTTTAAGAGAAAAGTTATTCATATTACCAATACGCCCCATGCGTACTGTTTTTTCATGTACATAAATCCAGTGATCTGCAGAAACATGCGGCCTACCAACAATTAAATTAATGGTTATTAAGCCCCGATAACGTAACGCTTGTGCTGCTTTAATAATCGGTTTTGGCGGCAGTGGATCAAGATTCAAAATAAGTTGTTGCAGCGGCATCGTAGACAAAAAATCATCTGCTTCATGGCGAATAAGGGGAACCGCTGCGCCTACAGATGGAGCTGTTAAATCATGGGTAGACACACTAATAATGCGGTGGCGGTCATGTTCAATTCGTGTAACATTTTGCTGCAAATGAATAGCTGCTTGTGGGGAGGATGTTACTCGGGCAGCAACTTTTTCCCAAAAAGTACCGGCACCACGCGCAGGATAATGAAAAATATCATTTATTGTTCGCGGCTTGTTTTTACTTGAAAAAAAGCGTCCAAAAAAAGCATAAAAAATTGCTTTTGAAAGTGAAAAACCTTTAATACGTTGCGCAGCCCAATCAGCAGAAATTTCATTACAAGGAATACCCCACACCTTTTCGGTATACGTTTTAAAAAAAATAGAAAAAAGACGATGGCCAAATTGATTAGTTACCCAATCTTCAAATGAGCTCACTTCTTTAATAGGGAAAAAACGCACCCAGACATAACTAAAAATACTCCGAGCACATTCAATCACATTAAGCCCGCGAATAACATTTACGGGTTCTAAGGGATAATTGAAAAAATGGCGATTATAGTAAATACGCGTATATCGCTTATGCTGAAAAAAATCTCCTTCAGCAATCTCTTGCCACCAGGCAGTTACTCGCTCTGATTCAGTAATAAAATGATGCGGTCCAATATCGTAACGGCATTTTTTATATTCAACTGTTTTTGCAAGTCCACCAACTACCGTGTCACGCTCAAGAACGGTAACATCCATATTACTGCGTTTTAGTAATTCAAGCGCTGCTGTTAGGCCTGCAGGCCCAGCACCAATAATTATCGCTTTTTTTTTATCTAAGACCTTCATAGACCATTACCCTTTGTTCGTGCACCAGAGAGATAAAACAGTACTGATACCATAATCAAAATTGGTTCGATTGGCAACCTTAAGCGAGCAAAGCCACAAATGGCAGTAGTTGCAATAATACATACACAAATCCCAATCAGCAATAACAGTAATGGCTTGCACCATAAAAAGCGCCACCTAAACAGTGCAAATCCACCAAGTCCCACCATGAATAAAAATTGCATAATAATTTCTACCCAACAGATATAGCGGATTAATACATTACGCACTTCCGGATATATAAATCGCTTTGCTCTCTGTATCAAATTACAGCTTCCTTCATATGAAGGAAGCTCCCCTGCTGCATCGATCACAAGCAATTCAGAAGAGTACAATCCTACTACTGTCTTAATGCAATTAATGATAGCCAGGTGTATAGTTTGCGGCCAATGCGCAAGCAACACCTTATGCGCTATTCGTTCTTGTTCTTGTGATGCAAGGATAGAAGAAGCATGAAGAGAGATCTGCTCACACACCGCCTCGCGTGCCACCTCATGGATTGTGTTCTTAGCCATTGCATAGACACGTACAGCCCCATGATTCAGTAAATGTGGCCCCGAAAGGGTATGCAAAAAGCAAATCCCTGTAAGTAGCCAATTACGAATAAGCCAACAGCAGATTACAGAGCCCCACCCTGCTAAAAAGCTTAGTGCAATAAAAGCTCGCTGTTTCCATTTTCCAGGGAATAAAAAAAAGATAAGGCCCACCAAAACAAATGGTAAAAAAATTAAAGGGCGTACAAGATTACATACACCAAGCAATACCCCAGCAAATAGAATTAGTTGGCATGCATCTGCTCGCACATATGCCTTTACAAGCAGATGCAAAAAGCCGCTAAATGCCATAGCAAAAAGCATATCAGTCATCAATAAGCCACTAAAAACAAGAGCTCCAACATGGAAAATCATAATGACTGCTACAATCCAACTCAGCTGTTTTGTCAGCTGTAGACGAAAATTGCAAGCAACACCAATTGCACGCGTTAAAAAAAGTATTTGCACCGGCATACATGCAGCAATAAGCATTTGTAAGGCTATCGCAGCCTGTGGCCACACCCCAAATATCTTGTAACATATTGCCAGAAAAAAGGGGTACCCGGGCATGCGATAAAAATCATACACCCCCATAGCATCACAAAATGATCCCTGCTGTAGCAAATGAACTGCCATGGTGTGATAATGCCCACTATCAAACATCAGCAAGCATGGATTTTCTTGAAGAAACAGTGCATAAAAAACAATCCGAGCAAGCAGTGCAAAAGCCCATAAAATGCCTATAATAATCCAGGGCTTTGCCCACTTTTTTGTCCACAAGCCAGCTCCAAGTAATATATGCACCATAGACCCCAATAGCTATATTTATTCACCATTGTTTAATCGTATATGCAGATAAATGATTGGGCAAAACCGGATATTTATTTGAATCAATAGCCATTTGCTGAAAAACTAATTCTCTACAATATGACGAGCCCCCTGCCATATGAGCACAAAAATCCCCTGGCTGCCACTGACCGTAATCATCCTGATCGCCCTTGTAAAGCAATGTTAAAATAGATTGCATCGTACGTGCCGGCATTTTTGCTATCAATGGGCTATTTAGATAAAGAGGATCTCGAAGTAATTCAATAATAGCTGATTGATCCAATAGACTCCCTCCTTCCTCATTATAACGATCGTTTCCAATAGCCCAAACTTTATTCAAAAATTCTTGTCCAAACGGCGTATTTTTTACGCAAAAAACTCCAGAGTTCACATCATCAAAGCGTTGAGCAAACTCTCTATGAGTTGTAAAAATAAGCTCAGTAGAATCAGGGCATTTTTCGATAAAAAATTTCAATGATTTTGTTGGGTTTGTAATGAAAACATCATCATCGATCCATACAACCCAATCATACTTCGACAATAAATTCTTCACCGCTAAAATTTTGCTCCAAGGGACAGGGCGACTTGCGTCTAACGAATCTTGAAGACAATAGAAATCATAGCCCCATCGTTCGGCATAAGAACGAAATGATTGAAGAGTGTACTGCGCAAATATTGCCCGATTTGGGGTACTAATGGTCACCATCGCAATAGATGATTTTGTACATACAGCTGTGGGAAAAAAAATAACTAACAACAAAACATACTGTAGAATTTTTTTTAATATTATTTCCATATTTTAATCTCTTGTAAAAAATAGATATTTATTACCTCTTTACGAAAAACTTCACGGATAACTCTCCTAATTACCTAGAAGCAGTTTTTTACAAAATCCCATGCAGCCATAAATCGCAAAAATAATCATGATTGGTTCAAAGGGTAACCGTAGCCGTGCGCAACCATAGGCAAGCGTTACCCCCCACAATAGTCCAGAAACTCCCAAACATAATACAAATGCAGGACTGAATGATTGACGGAACAGCAGACGCAAGAGCCCAAAAATACTAAAAAATAAAATCAATATGGTGCTCAGCACATCCCAATAGATAAGTGGCTGCAACCATGCTGTTTTAAGCGGTGGTGCTAGATTGTAACTAATTTTTTCTCTCCATGTTGTCTCTGCTGTATAGGCAGGCCATCTACCAATATCAGCAATAATTATCTGGGTTGCGTGCAATGCACAGAGTGTTTTGAATAGCTCTGTGAGAGCATACTTACAAGAATAAAATGGGTGGCAAAACATGATGCCAATAGCAAGTTTTTCGCCTAGCCTGCATCGCTCATATTCATTTACTGGACGGGTTTGCTCACGCACCTTACTATCCAATAACATCAGCAGCTGGTGACGAGCATCAACATAACTCAAGTGGTCACGCTGCATCAGTACCGCAACAGCAGAGTATTGTAAAAAATGCATTCCCGGCAATGTGTGGAAACAAATTCCACCAATAAGTAAAAAATTGCGCAATAGCCAGGGGAATACAACAACAACCCAACTGCCTACAAACAGCCCTACTGACTTGATTGCATAGCGTTGCCATAATAACCAACAAACAATCAGTATGACGAGATAATGTCCTACTGGCCGCACAAGAGAAAGAACCCCCAGCAGACATCCAGTACCCACCATTCTTTTCAACTCAGAACGAGGAAATATCGAAAAAAGCGCTAGCAATATTAGCAATAATAATATAACTGCTAATGTTTCAGTTGCTACCATACCAGCAAATAATACAAAGCCTAAGTGGAACGTTGTAGCCCATCCAGCTGCATAAGCAATACAGGGCATCAACGGAAACAGTATACGTGCGAGCAAAAAAACCAACAGGGGAATCAGCGAGGCCAGTAAAATTTGGATATACAATCCGAGCATAAGGCCATTCTCTGCAAGCGCATACCAACAGGCTAAAAAAAGCGGGTAGCCGGGTAACCGATACGCTTTTTGCGTACTAGTTTCATCAACCAAGGTGCCATGCATCACCAAATGCTGTGCTCGCTCGTGGTATTGTTGCGAATCATAACATAACCAGGCATGATCACCGTACATCGTGAAGCAATTGAAAAATATAAACCGTAATAGGAATGCTACCGCAGACATGCAGAGGAGTGACCATTTAGCTGCCAGCAATTGTTCTTTTATGCTCAGCAAAGTAGCCATACAGTCCTAAAATGATTATAAAAGGCTCAATCGGCAAACGCATACGCGCATATCCGCCCGCTAATGATATAAGCAGAAAAAGAGCCATAAA
>CAIKAH010000027.1 GCA_903825355.1 uncultured bacterium
AGGGATAGAGCAACGGCATGAATTTATAGAGGGTTATGTTGCGTTAATGCCAACAGTAGTTTTACCTGATACTGTATTGCCGGAAAATCGGTTTATGGAAATTACTGATGCTTTGATGCCACTTAAAAATAATCTTTTTAGTTGGGAATTATTTACCTTGTCTGAAAAAGAACAGCTAGAGGAGAAGATTGCTAGTAAAGAATCATTATTTCTTGCTGCAATAAGAAGTCAATCCATAGGTGGGGTTGAATTTTTAAATAATTTTGGGATTCCTCTATCTGTCCGCAACGAAGCATATGCAGCAGCAGCTGGTGTGGGTTCGCTGCCAATCTTGGAGTATTTGGATGCAGCTTTAGATTGGAATCCTTCGGTCAGTGATATGATTAACGCTATTGCTCAAGCTATTGATCAAAATGCTAAATTGCCTATATTTCAGTATTTATGTAATCACAAAAACCTTGGATTGTCGACGCTGATCTCTCTTAAATTAACAAGTGTGCTGGCTGAAAAACTTTCATTTTTAGCACTTTTGAAATTAGAGGAAGAATCAGTTTTAGATTATTTATCTACGACGATGCAATTGGATTTTAATGTCCGTCAAGCAGGCGTGCCTATTTTGATTAAAGCTATAAGCTATGGTGCCCCTTTAAAAAATATTCAATATGCGTGTGAACATGGCGCTGATATAGAAGCTGTGTCTGAAGTAACCACAAGAACAGCTCTAATGACTGCATCAGTTTATGGAGCATTGTCGACTGTTGAATATTTATGTTCCCGTGGTGCTGATATTACAAAGGTCACCAAAGATGGTAAAACTGCCATTGATTTAGCAAGAGGAAAAGGGCATCTTGATGTAGTCAAATATTTGGAAGAAGTCCTGGCGCAGAGGGATGCAATAGCCTCTCCAGATGAAGCTGCTGATTGAATTTGGCTTGCGGAATCAATAGTTTTGGCACCGATTATTTTTTGCTTTATGTAAATTATTGCTTTCATCCCCCCCCCCCCCCCCCCCCCAGTGTTAAAATTCAAATAGAATTATTAAGCATTGGTTTATTTAAGGGACTGTAATGAAGAATACAACATATATCAAGCTTATGGCCTTGGTGTTAGCTTTTGGGGTTACCTACGGCCATGCTGGTCAGCAAAAGAGAGGTCTGCAGCGTGTTAAAGATGCTTTTAGAGCAAGTGATTACACCAAGAAGCAGTGGCAGTCTGGTAACCGGTTGAAGGCAATTGGGAGCTATTTAGGCGGGTATAAAGATTCAAAAAAAACGTTTGAGAAGAACCGTGAAGGTTCAGTAGCCACTTCTACTGGCGCATTTACCGGCTCTAATTCTGTGGACGAGTTTTTGTCTCCTCATTCTGGGCAGCCTTTTACTCCTCACGCAGGCGCGTCTAATGTTAGGCAGATGGCGAGACAGGCTTCTTTGCGTAGGCTTCCTTCTCAAGCGTCTGTTAGGACTATGGCTGGAGGGGGTGGCCAAGAAAGTGCTGTTCAGCAGGCTTCGGCTATGAGGAGCCCTGCACATGAAGCAGCCTTTAATGATGAGATGGTAGCTACTATTCGATCTGATAGTGCAAGGCTTAGGTTTGATACAAAAGCTCAAAATGGTAAGCTAACATATCAGCATTTCCAAGATGCTATAAGCTCTGCTGAAGCAAGACGGGATGCTCAGTTAAAAACGTATAAAGAAATGGAACTAGGAGAAGCGCCTCAGAGAGAACTTTCTAAGGAGGCACAAGATGGTTTTTTGAAAGATAAAGCAGCGCTTGAGCCCAGTTTTGCTGAGAAAGCGAAACTTCCTAAAATACAGGCCCTTGTGCGAGGCCATCTAGCTCGTAAAAAACTTGATGATGAAGCAAAGCAAAAAAAAGCTGCTAGACAAATCCAATCTATTTGGCGTGGTAGCAGGGTTCGTAAGGCAAATGCACCAGAACAATTAGCAAAAATGGCTGAAAAAGCAAAAGATTTAGTTTTAGCCTTAAGCAGCCGGAGTAACTTAGGTGAAAAAGGATTGCAACAGATTGAAGCTATGCTCAATCATGCTAAAAAACACAAACTCCCTTTGCCCGTCAGTGCTTTGAGTGCCGCTGGCAGTACGATAGATCAGGATAATCCAATTTCTTTCCTTGAGAGAAAAATTGTCGAAGCACGTGCAAAAAACGCTGAACAAGCAGCGTTTGCGCAAACACCAGCGGGGGTGAAGCAGGCCGCAGAAGCAAGAGCAGCGGCAGTAGCAGAAGAAGATGAAAGAAGAACAGCAGAGGCTGAACGGCGTGAGCAGGATAAGCAGCGATTACATGGATTAGATATCCGTCGAGGGATCGCGATGAGAGCTTTAGAAGATGCAAGAAGGACCCCTATTCAAGAGCAATCTCTTCTCCAGCTAAAAAATACTTTAAAAGCCGCTGAAGCGAGAAAAAGTGCGAGTGCTGCTTATTATGAAGAACGGATAAGCAGAGGTAATGTGGATGTGGAAACTCAAAAAGCTTCTGCTGCTCGTGGGCAAGCGGATATTGACGAAGTTCAAAAACGCAGGGAAGAGGTTGCATCGACAAAACTTAAATCTCTACCTGCTATTTGGCGTGGTAGGATGGATAGAAAAAAAATTAAGTCAGACACTGATGCGATAGCATTTAAAAAAGCTTATAAAACGGTTGTAAAACATAAGGATGAACGTCTAGATTACACAACCTTCACTGATCCTCAGCTAGAGGCTGCTGTCAAGCAAGCTAATGCTCAGATAGAAAACTCAAGGACTGCGGTGAAGACTGCTAAAACAGCGGAGAGAAGAGGTGAGATGTATGGTCATATGGTAGATGTAGAAAAAAGTAAAGAGAAAGTAGTCAATGAGATTAGGGCTCGTAAGACCAACGCATTACAACCATAAGCTGCAGATGAACGCTGAGTAAGCTAGAACGAAAGATTAAAAAGCGGGAATCAGACGACGCAAAAGAGTTTTTCGTTCATACGAGTTTTTTGGGAAAGAGTACTGTGCTCTTTCCCATCATAGCAGCTTTTTTACTCAAACCCTGCTGGGGTTTTGGTGTGGTAGCCTGTAGCTTGTTCAAAGGCGTAGGCAACATTGAACAGAAGCTCTTCAGAGAGTCGCGGTCCGAAGAATTGAACGCCAACTGGTAGCCCTTCAGGAGAAAAGCCAGCGGGAACTGAAATAGCCGGTGTGCCAATGATGCAGTTTGGTACGTTAAAATAGTCAGCCAGGTACATGGCAATAGGGTCTTCAAGCACACTATTGAGTTTGAATGGCAGCGTAGGGGAGGTTGGGCTTGCTAGCACGGTAACTTCGTGAAATGCTTTTTCAAACTCAGCTCGCAGCTGTGCACGAATAAGCTGTGCTTTGTTGTAGTAAGCATCTTTGTGTCCAGCAGAGAGCACGTAGTTACCAACTAAAATACGTCGTTTAACCTCAGAGCCAAACCCATGTTCGCGGGTTTTAAGATACATTTCTGCAAGGTTGTGGGCATCTTTTGCGCGGTTACCATACAGCGAGCCATCATAGCGGTACAAGTTTGATGCGGTTTCTGCCCGGCTGATGATGAAATACAGTGCAATGCCGTAGCGTAAGCTAGCAATATCAATTACTTTTATTTTTGCACCAAGTTGCTCAAGTTGCTTGATCGATGCATCAAAACGTTCTCGTACTTCTGGCGCAATACCTTCAGATTCATGCACATCTTTAATAATACCTACCGTAAAGCCAGCAGGCAGTTTGCCAGTGAGGCTTGCCATATAATTTTTTGGCGCCATGGGTATGCTGGTAGCGTCGTGCGGATCTTGCCCAGACAGGGTAGTTGCAACCAGTGCGTTATCAGCAACAGTGCGGGTGAGCACGCCTACTTGGTCGGTAGATGAGGTAAATGCAATTACGCCAAAGCGTGAATGCATGCCATATGTTGGGTACATACCTACCAAATTACAATGTGCTGCAGGCAAGCGCACGGAACCACCGGTTTCAGTGCCAAGAGCAAACGGTGCAAGACCAGCTGCTACTGCAGCAGCAGATCCTGAGCTTGACCCTCCTGGTGATCGAGAAAGGTCCCACGGATTTTTGGTTGCTCCATAAGCTGAGAACTCGCCGGAACCACCCATGGCAAATTCGTCCATATTAGTACGGCCAATGGGGTGCGCTCCTGCATTAACCAAACGGTTGACTACGGTAGCTTGGTAAGGAGCTTTATAATTTTTCAGCATATTTGAGCCAGCAGAAGTTGTTTTACCTTCTTGGCAAATATTATCTTTGATCAGACAAGGGATGCCGCTAAGCAGCCCAGCATTATTTTTTGGCTCTTCAGGAAAGGTCTCAAGTACGGCATTAAGCTGCGGATTATATTTTTTAATGCGTTCGGCATAAAATGCATGTAATTCGGCAGCAGAAATCTTTTTTTGTTCTAAAGCACGCTTAAGATCGTGCACGGTGCTAAAAGCGTTCATAGATTTTATTTTTCATCAAGAATTTTTGGAACGACAAAATACCCATCCTCAGTTTCTGGTGCTTGCGCAAGAAAGGCAGCATTTGCTTTGCGTTCTGCACTATCTTCTCGCAACACGTTATCAGTACGTAGCGGTGGTATGTCTGTGCGTATTTGTACATCGTTGAGTTGGTCGACATATGCCAAAATGGCTTTAATTTGCTCACTAAAAAGGGCAATTTCATGGTCTGCTAGTGGTAGCCCTGCCAGGCCAGCCAAATGGAGCAGCTCTTCTTTATTAAAGGTGGTCATTGGTTAGATTTCCTGTTTTTACACAATGTGTTTGTGCCATGCGTGACTTTTAATGCGATATAAAAAGACAAGTCCCATAACGCCTGTGGCTACATAAAATGAGCCATAAACGAGTACAAAACGTAAGACGTCTGAGATATGTGGTATGGAGCTAAAGATATAGGAAAGTGGTACAAAAAAGAAGAAGGTCACGAAAAATCGTGTCCACATAACTGTTTTTACATCACCAGCACCGCGCAGTGCACCTGCTAAAAATACTTGCGTAAAATCAAAAAAGACAAAGATGTTGATGATGGGCAATACGGTAACAGCAAAAGTAGTAAAATTATTGTTGGGATCAAAGATACTGACAAAATAGGTAGGATTTGCCAGTAAAACAAGTGTTGCAATAAAGAGCGACCCGCACGTGAGAAGATATAATTTCTTGATGTTGGCATATGCCCCATCTACATCGCGTGCGCCTAAGCGGTTACTAACCAAAAAGGTGATAATCTGAGCTGCTGCAATGACGGGAAGAAATGCGCTACGCTCTAATTTAAGCACTACATCAAAGCTGTTGATGGCATGCTTTCCCATAGGGGCAAGCATTTTTGCCAGCCAAATGTAGGCAAATGAAATGATGCTTTTATCAAGCATAATGCGCCAACTTAAGTTAACCAAGTGGCCCATGCGCATAACATTAAAAATATTGAAAAAGAGTTTGGTGAAATATTTTTTGTACGCTGGGTTGAGCAAGATATAAGCTATGGCGACTATATTCATAAGACCATATTGGATTATAGTTGCTACTGCTGACCCTGTGATACCAAGCTGAGGAAAACCAAATTTGCCCAGTACTAATACATAATCAAAAAAGATAAACGACACAAGCCCAATGATATTGAGCATCATGGGAATGTGCGTATTTTTAATGGCTCGCATAAAACCGAGTAGCCCAAGCGTGGTGAAGATAAGAAGTACGCCTAGCGATTTTAATTGTAGGAAAGGTGCGCCTACTGAAACCATATCTGCTGGGACATTAAGCCAGCGATAAATAGCGTGTGCGCTAAAAAAAATGACAATGAATTGGGCAAGCCCCAATAAAAAAGTTGTCCAAAAGCTATCAGCAAGCCCTTCGCCGCACTTTGCATACTCTTTTGCGCCATTGTGTCTACCAATAATTGCCATAGATGCAACAGGGATTGCTTCAGCAAGTTTGGTCAGTGAGTGCAAGAAGTTTGATCCCATTGCTAGAGCACCATAAATTGTGCTAGAACCCAGTTGAGCAATGATCCACGAGTCAACCATAGCAGGTAGAGAAAACAGGATGGTGGCAGAAATAATTTCAGGGAGCCAGTACCCAATAATCTGCTTGCATGAGTCACCTTTTTTAAATGAGTCGCGAAAAAGCGTATAGACGTAGTTCATTACATGACTCCTAAATGTTTTACAATATCAGCAAAATTGAAGCAGATGTTAAGCCTGCTAACAGAGTAAAGCAAAAGAGGCGGTTACACAATCCCCGGCAGTGGTTTAAATGGTGATGCTGATGGTCGTACAATCCCTAAAATACGTGCAAGAGTGTGAGGTAATTGAGGCATCCATACTTTTTCAGTAATGTGTTTATGCTTAAAGGCTCCCTCTTGATGAATAATCAACGGAACGTGTGTGTCGTATTCATAAGGGCTGCTATGTGAGGTGCCTTTTTCGTAGTTAGTAATTAAACTGTAGGGCTCTGTCATAATGATTAAATCACCATTACGATCTTTGTATAATTGATTTTTATAGAATTGCTCCAAGTCATCTAGCTGAAATGGTAACTGCGCAATTTCATCGCGTAACCATGCTTTTTTTATTCCTGGCTGAGCAATTAAAAAGGTTTTTAGGTCATGCATAATTTGATTTCCTTTTTCTTTACCCACAGCTTGAAGCGCTTTTTGATCTACAATAAAAAAGGTTGGCTCATAGCTTTTTACAAAATTGCTAAGCCCATATTTTTTCTCAACCAAATGATTCATTTCTGTAATAATTTTTTTAGCTAAAATGCGTTTTGCGGGATGATAGCCTTTTTGGGCAGTAATTTCAGGAAGAGGGCATATGCCGTGGTCGCCAGTAAGCGCATATATGATATTTTTTGCACCTACTTTTGCATTCATAAAATGCATGAAATCAGCAATTTGCTTGTCGAGGTGATAAATAATATCAATACATTCCATGCTGTCTGGGCCATACATGTGTCCGCAGAGATCAAGATTGCTCAGGCTGATGAAAAGTAAGAGGCGGTCTTTGCCTTCATGTTGCAAGTGATTAACGCTTGCTTTTGCAAGGTCAAACAGTAATTGGCTAGATTGGGGTGAGCGCACAAAAAGTTCATGTGCAGAGACGCCAGGAATAACAATAGGTTTTGTATCTTCAGTAATCATGCTTGTTGGATAGGCCGCGTAGCTATAGTTTCTGCTGTGTGGAAAAGCATAAGCTTTGCTGTGTGGTGGGTATGCTGTTTTCCAATAGAAAGGTTTGGTTGTTGCATTTTGATGTGTTTTGTTAAAGGTATCTACCCAGGCAGGGAGCTGGTCAAAATAAGCTTTGCTAGAGGTAAATAGACCAGTGTTGCTGTCAAGCCATAGTGCCTTTCCTAGTCTGTTTGCGCAAGAAATAACCGGATGCATTTTGAGAGAAAAAGAGTAGGCTGCTCGTCGATTTTGCTCTTTGGATAGTCGCATAAATTGGTCAGACAAGCCGTCTACGGTAGTGTTGTGGGGGGATGCTCCTGGCTGAATTTCTCCTGTAGCGCGCAGAATGTCTCCGCGTGGAGAGAGATCGGTTTCGTAGCGAATTTTAGTGTAATCAATCAGCGAGGTCCAAGAATTATATGCTACTCCGTGGTATGTTGGCAAACTGCCCGTGCTAATAGAATGATGTCCTGGCGAGGTCTCAGGGACTGCAAGTGGGTGGTGAGCATCATCATAAACTACCCCCTTATTGAGCAACGATTTAATGCCATAACGTAAAAATGGTTTAAGTTTTGGTAGGTAGTTGTAGGCAAATTGGTCAATAACAAAAACAACAGCAACATGTGGAGGGATTTTTTTTGCTGGCTGCGTTATTATGGGTATGCATACAATACTTACTATTGCTATTACAGCGCACAAAAGTAACGCAAACGAATATTTGTACATGTTAATCCTTCCACTACGGTCACCGCAAATCTATACTGAGCTTGCTTACCGTATCAGAACCTGAATCCAAGAATAAAGAGTCCGGAGTAATGACATTGAAGTTATTCGCCCTTTGGGTGCTTGCTGCTGCATTCAGTATATGCTTGCAGGTGTTGCCTATTAATATTCATCTAGTGAGCTCGCCAGCTGAAGCAGCGATTAAGCGTGTGCTTTGGATTCGTTGCAGCCTACAGCCAGGAGAGTTGGCGCTTTTTCAAAAAGGGCTTGCGGTTCATAGTGATAATCCAGCGGTGTGTATTGCTTCGTGGCACGTGGATGCAATTCCTGCTCTATTGCCTCCTCAAGTATTTAATCGAGTACGGCGAGCCTATACAGAAACAGTATTTTTTGCATTAACATTGCAATCGGTATTACCAGCGGCATCGTTGTGTGAATTACTTTGTACTACTACCTTTTACGTGTCAGGCTTAGTGCTGAAGCGCTCATTAGCACAGCGATGGTTGATTCAACCAGTATTGGCAATAGGATCTATGCTAGAGAAAAAACGTGAAAACGCTAAAGAAATAGCGTTGTTGTCGTTGGAAAAACCTGAAATGTCTTATAGTGTACCGACAGTACTATGGCATGAAACCAAACGATTGAATGCAGCATTTACGTGGGTTGATGCGTTTGCTCATGTATGGGAGCAGGTGATGCGTGTAGGCTCGTGGCTGAATAATATCTACCTCTTGCTCATTTTTTTCTTTGTGGCAATAGGATGTTTTTTAAAGCGCCATACGCCGCTACGCTGGGTGTTGGTTCCTGGTAAGGGATTGACTTTGCACTGGCTTCAGGTATTCTCCCTTGCTGGGTTTTGCATCCTCTTTGTATGTCAGGCAATGCCTTGGCTAGGTGTGCCGTTTGGTTGTGTGATGATAGCGCTCTTTTTCCTTGTAGGTGAAGGATATGCATTCATGTTTCAACCAACAGAAACATTGCTACTTGGTCGCATGGCAGCCTTATGTGGTTGGCTCATGGGGGTATGTGTTTTGCCGTGCTTGATTAAAGGTATTTTGAGCTGGTACGGTTGGTAAATAGTCTTTTTTAAGGGTTTGTATGAACCGAGTTCTTGTTCGCTAAACGCAAGACAGCTTCAAGATTGGCTTTGGGCAGGAATTGATGCATGCCCTATTTGTCAGAAGTCCCTCATTAAGGGAGCAGCTCTTTATATAGCTATTTCGCGTGATGATACGGCAATTATAGAATTGCTGGTTTGAAACGCATTTGTTAACGCTAGATGCTTTTAGAACTATGGTGCATGTTCATGGTGATTCACTCGTAATGACGGCTACTGCAAAGTCGCATGAAGCGACTCTTGAGTGCTTACTAACGCAGCTAAAAGAGCGTTTTGGCAGAGAAGCTAGTTGTTATGATGTACTGACGATGCCTAACCATAAAGGCAAGGGGTTAATTCATTTGCTAGTTGAGAAGTGTGATATCGAAAAAAATAGACTCTTAAGACGAGCGGGCTCTATAGTAGAAAAAGATTTTGATGATATATTGGCCTACGCACATGAAATATATCGCACTGATCTTTCTAAAATTGAACTACGGGAAGGGCTAGTGGCTGGTTGGTGGAATACGCAGAATACGTGTAGAAACAAATGTAGATGATTAGATAAAAAAGGGGGGCCGATCGGCCCCCCTTTTTTATCTATGTTAGCGTTCGAAGTTACGTTTTTCTGTATTTGGCTTATGCATTTTATCACGCAAGCGCTCTTTTTCTTTTTTAATCTGTTTTAACATTTTGTCCATCGTGTTATCAAGGGCGATGTACATATCTGGTCCTTCATCATGAGCATTTAAATCAAAGCCAGCTGCTTTTACGTGAAGTTCTACTGCATGGTGGTCATGTTGCTTATTTGCTTTGAGCCAGAGCTCGGCGTTGACGGGATGGCGGTCTTCGATATTTGTCAGTAACTCAGCAAGCTTAGTAAACTTCTCATGTGCATGCGATTCAAGCGGGTCTGAGTGCGGCATATTATGAAACGTGATCTTAAGATTCATGATGGCCTTTCGACTGATGGTTATTAGAAAAACGTGCTGCCAGGTCTTGGTGAAATTCAACACCTAAGTAACGTTCTTTGGTATAACTATTTTCAAGAATAGCTGAAATTCCACCTTCTGCAACAACTTTGCCATGCATGACCACATAGCCGGTATGAGCGATAGACATCAATTGGTCAACATGGTGATCAGAGAGTACTACGCCTAATCCTTCAGTTGCAAGCGAACTAAAAAGTGCTTTTAGTTCATAAATAGATTTAGGATCAACCCCTGCAAATGGTTCATCAAGTAATAGTAGTTTTGGCTTCATGAGCAGCGATCGTACCACTTCTAATTTACGCTTTTGTCCCCCAGAGAGTGTGCCGGCAGTTTGTATACGTGCGTGCTCAAGGCTGGTAAGTGTTAGCCAGTGTTTAACAGCTTCTTCAAAAGTAGCTTTGTTTTGAGTGCGCCAGTACGGGTGGTATTGATATACTATCAAGAGATTATCATAGACACTCAGCTGCTGGAGGAGAGAAGTATGTTGTGGCAAGTACAGTAGCCCTGCAGCAACACGCTCAGCTGGTGTAGCATGTGTCAAATCTTGTCCATCAAAGATTATGCTGCGTTTCGGTAAATGTTTGCACGAAAGTAGCCCAATTACGGTCCGCAAGAGCGTGGTTTTACCGGCTCCGTTCGGGCCTAGCAAAGCGACCACTGCTTGCTGGTCTGCAGTGAAAGAAATATCGAACAGTAACTGTTTTTTACCTGAGAATTGGTTTATATCAACAACCTCAAGCAGTGCCATGATTATTAATCCTTGCGAGGGAAGAGTCGAACAGGGCAGCCTAATAAATCGTAGTGTTTACGTAAGATATTTTCAACGCAACCCAGCTCAGAAGGGCCAAAAAATTGCGGATGATTTACTTCAAGCACAAAGGTTGGCATGTTGCTGCCAATCGGAACCACCGCAGAGATTCTAAGAGGCGCTGTATTGTGCACCAAAAATTTGTTAAGCATTTCTGTTTTAACTAATTCATCTACCTCTACTGGGTTAAACTCTTGGTGACAGCGTCGCCATACTTGTTGTACTTCATTAAAAATCTTGGAAACATTTTTATGTGTTAAGCAAGAGATCCAAATTTGGGGTACTTTTTTGAGGATGAATTTGTATTCTTCAATGCTTTGCTCAAGCGTATATTTTGTATATTCGGTGAGAAGGTCAGTTTTGTTGAAGACTACCACAATCATTTTATGCTGTTCATATGCATAAAATAATAATTTGAGTTCTTGGTCAGCAATTTTGCCTTCAGATGCGTCAATCATCATGATTATGATATCAGCATTTTTTACAGCAATGAGGGAGCTTTTGACCATAAGTCCTTCAAGATCATCTTCTACCTTGCGAGGTCGGCGAACCCCTGCAGTATCGGTAAACTGAATCAAATCATTCAAATTATAGGTCATGGCGGTGATTGGCTCACGCGTGGTGCCTGCAACGTCAGAAACAATTGAGCGTTCATGCTGGAGAAGTAGGTTCATTAAAGAAGACTTACCTACGTTAGGGCGACCAATAAGGGCAACATTGTAGACCGGTTTAAGCGTTTCGCCTTGGTGATCGGTAGGCAGTGTGTCGACAATATTTTTTAGTAACAATGAGATACCAGTACCATGCACTGCAGAAATAGGTATGAGATTGCTAAACCCTAGGCCATAAAATTCAGTTATGTTGTCGTCCATAGCTCGCAGATTATCAGCTTTGTTTACTAATAAAAAGGTTGGCTTATTGGCACGGCGTACTACGTCTGCAATTTTTTCATCTTCTAATTGTAGGCCGTTTTTACCATCCACTACAAACAATAAAATGGAGGCTTGGTTTAGTAGGCGAATTACTTTCTCTTGGACGCGTTTAGTAATTTCGTCAGTACCCTTAACAAATGACATGCCACCCGTATCGATTAATGTAAACGGAATGTCTTGCCACGTAACTACCTCTTCAATGTAATCACGGGTGACCCCTTCACGATCAAAGACAATGCTTCGACGGTTTTCAGCCAAGCGATTAAATAAGGTAGATTTGCCGACATTGGTGCGGCCAACAATAAGAACTTTAGGATGCGAGGTAGTAACGTCCATTATTTATTTGTTTCAAGTTGAAAGTTTTTCAGCATTTAGCTATCTGCGACTTTTTTTATTTTACCCGAAAAAGTGCTAAGCAGCAAGCTAGCAGTGGGCCATTCTTCAGCATTTTTAATTATTAAAAAATCACCATTTTCTCGCTTTTGATAAGGCTGGGCATAGATAGGCTGGGTGGTCGCCGCTTCTTTTGTTATAAGTGGACCTACGGCGGAGCTTATTGGTTGCCTGGGTGGCGGCGCCTTGCTGACGGTTTTGTAGGCTAGTTCGGTTGCCCCAGGAAAACATTGTTTCAACGGGTTGAGCCAGAGTGTTTTGGCACTTTCAATCGTGCTTTTAAAAAAGGGGCTATCAGTACTTAATGCGACAGTTACCAAGGGCTCTCCATCAGTATGGCTGATAAATGTTGCCTGCTTGAAAATAGAAGCTAAAAACTGATCTTGCAATTCGCTGGCGAGTGCAATAAAGGCATGCCAGCGCATATCTGGAGGAGTAGCTCCACCTGCTTCTTGGTTTGGTTGGCTTTTAACGATAGAAGCCGGAGGCGGGGATATTGGCTCTCCTGCTGTTACAGATTGTGTTTTGCTAGGTATTTTTGTCTCGGTTGTAGTAGTTGTATTGCCAGAAGCGTTACTGCGTTGAGACGTGCTGCCGCTAGTAGAACCACTGCTTGGAGCTGCAGCAAATAATTCAGCTATATCGGCAATATTTGTTTGCTCACAAAGTTGTAAGAGCGCTGTTTCTAAAAACAGCTGTTTTTTATTAGTTCGATTAAAAATTTCTTCTTGCCCCCATAAAAACGTCAGCATTGCATGCAAACGGTTGCGAGAGCAGGCAGTGGCAAGTGTTTGTATTGCTTGTGCAACACTTTGAAACGCTGGTGGTAGACTGCTGACGCCGTATTTTGCCCAAAGCAAAGTGCGGCATAGGCTAATTAAACCATCCCAAAGTGCCGCAGGGGATCGTGCTTGAATGTTGATATCACTCAAATACATGATGAGCGCTTGGGGTTCCTGCTTAACGAGGTGAGTCATTAACGTAATAAGTTCTTGATTGCTAATTTTCCCCAAAACAGTGCGCACCAGCTCTTCGGTAATTGCTTGATCTGAAAAACGAACTCGCTCAAGCAAGTTGATAGCATCGCGGGCTGAACCATCAGTTTCTTGGAGCAGTGAATCAACCGCAGCTGGTTCAATCTGAATTGCTTCTTTTTCGCACATTGTCAGCAATAAGTTTTTCAGCTCAGCATGTGCAATAGCAGGGAAAATAAGCTGGAAGCAGCGTGATAAAACAGTAATCGGTATTTTTTGTGTTTCGGTAGTTGCAAGCAAAAACATAACAGTTTTGGGTGGCTCTTCTAGCAATTTTAAAAAGGCATTAAAAGCTGCTTTGCTCAGCATATGTGCTTCATCGATAAGGTATACTTTTTTTTGGCCTACCAATGGCATATAGCTTGATGATTCAATAATGCTGCGTACGTTATCAACGCCAGTATGAGATGCTGCGTCAATTTCAATAAAATCAGGGTGGTTGCCATCGGTCATCGCAGTACAGGAGCTGCAGTTTAGGCATGGAAGAGGTAAAGTAGGATTTTTCTGAAAATCAGATAAATTAAGGCAGTTTACTGCTGCGGCAAATATCCGGGCAGAGGTAGTTTTACCACAACCCCGTTGTCCAGCAAAAAGATAGACAGGAAAAAATTTATTGAGATACAAGCTATTTTTAAGCATCCGAATGGGGATGTCTTGTCCAATAACCGTATCGAACGTCTGCGGACGCCATTTGCGAGCAAGATTTAAGTTTATTTGTTTTTCCATAATCCAATACTTATCTTGTGTTTAAGACATAATACCAGTAGTTTACCATGTTGTAGGCTAATTACCATGTAAAAAGTCACTAAAAAGGTAGGCCTCTAAAAGGAGATCCAATGTGTTGCAGATTATTTATAGCATCGTTATTGGGGATTATTTCCAGCGAATTACATGTGCTAGTTGCTGCGGTTCCCTGCGGTAGTCCTGCTTCTATTGCTATGTTATCATTAGACTTACCACAGCTTTCTAATCTTGAGAAGGGTTCATCAGTTATTGTGCTAGATAATCCAGCTTTTTTTAATAAGCCTCTTCGCTGTCATTTGCTGAAGCATCTTCAAGTACGTCGTGGTCAGCAGCCCCCAGCAGCGGTTGCGCTTGATATACACGCACAAAAATATATTTCTGCGCTACTACAGGCGGTTTTTGCTGACTCTGGAAAGTTAAGCGATTTATTAGCCTATTTGCAAGACCACGAGGGCTTGTTTGCTGCGTTGGCCATGCCGCTGGTGGCGACCGCAGTTCATTTTTTTGATCGGTACGATGAGTTAGTGTTGTCATTTAGCTGTTTAGCGAGGACAATACAATCTTTGCCTACCACGGTGTTTAATTTACTGGAGAACGGCGTGCGATATGAATTAGCAAAATACCCACAGCACCAAGCGATGATGGTGTTGCTAGGGTTTGATGTACAACTGCATGGCCGGCAGGTCATGGAGCAAGAAGGTTTGGAGGCACTCTTTGCTCTGGAAGAAGCTAGTTTTGCTATCAGTGTGTCGGCACCCATGGTGCATGAAGAACGAGCTTATGCTTTTTTTAAAAAGACGATTGCTGAGCTACCGTGGAATAGTAAGCAATTCAAGCCTCACTGGAAAGTCTACTGGAGTCAGCAAGGGCTTGATATTTATGTCTACCATACATTTCTTATAAGGGCACTATGCGAAATGTGGTTAAAACGCAAAAAAATACAGCGCGAAGCATGGCGGGCCCAACAGAATAAATGTTTGAAGCGGCTTTGTGATGCATTAAATCATGAAGCACAGAATCTAGCTATAGATCGTGAAAAACGCTTATTATTAAGTACGGAATCACTTATGCGCTACGTTGACCAGTATCTTGGCAATCACCCTTATAAAGAGTATTTTAAAACATTTTTGCGTATGAATACTTATTCACAAGATTATGTTTGTCCATTGTAGCCCTGGTTGTATGAGGCGAGAAAGACAAAAAAACAATATAATAAGCAAGATGAGAGATTGATGAAGATAGGTAAAATACTAACGGTACTCATAGTAATGTATGGAAATCTTGCACTGTGGGGGGCGGGATTATGTTTAGCGGGGTCTCCGTGCAAGTGGATAGGAGAATGCACTCTGTTAGTTAATGCAGCAGCTTGGAAAACGGAAGCCTGTAGTTACTGTAAAAGCATTATTCTAAAAAACCTGAAAGAGATAGAAGGTATGCCAATGGCGACATGCGATCGTGGATGGATGACCAAAAAAGCAGCAAGGCGTCAGAAGCAGCCATTATTAGGCCAAAAGCGTCTTGCATCATCAAGTGCATGTGATTCTGTGGTGGCAGAGGTAGAACGAGCGTTAAGATGTCTTACTCTATCAGCGCCAGCTGTACAAGAACGTCCCTTTGTCCAATGGTCAAATCCATTAGTTTTTTCTATTCCTGGGCACAAGTCGCTCATCAAATTTTTTGGATGTCTTTTGTATAGTAACAATTATACATTACTTGAAGGAAAATGGCATAACTTGGTTTGTACGGGAAAAATATACATCTCAACCGATCGATTGGTACGCTTTTTATATCGTGTTGGTAAAGAGCTGAAAGCGGTAGCAACAGGTGATATTTTTACTTGCATTATGGCGGACTCTCGCATCGCTTGGCTTATGGAAAAAATTAATACGTTAGTGCGTAATGAAGATATTCCCTTCACCAAAAGGGAAGTATTTTCTGCTGATTGTGCAGAGGCGCATGCCAGGCTCTACCTAGCAAAATCTTGTGATGGAGATGAGCTGGAGTTTTTAACGAAAATAATTCGTATGAATCTGACTCCATGGCAAAATATACCACGGCCTCAGATACTTCCATCTTTTTCCGTTGATTGTGCTATTTCTTAGCTACCTGCTTTCTCGTCGGCTTATGTTGCTGTTGGTTAAAAGAATGGTTTAAGTCTATTTATCTGGAATAATATAGTTTAATAATTGAAAAAATATGTTCGACTGATACTGACATTATTTCATGCTGCAAGGGTGCTGTTGATTGTGCTGTAGCAGGATCGCTGCAAGCTGCTACAGCCGATGGTGCAGAGGGTTTGTTTCATAAAGATTGCTTGGACAAATACTAGCCATCGTAATACATGTCCTAATGGTCGGTAGGAACTTTTACCAGCTTGCGTGGCGGTGTGTAGAGGAGTTGCAGCGCCTGCGGGGATAGTGTTAGCTGCTCCTGTATGAACGACAAGTAGCTGAGCTACCGGGCTGGCGTAACTAGACGATATTTTGAAGTAGTTTGATACTCAGATAAAAATGGCGCTGTAAAGATCTTTACAGCGCCATTTTGCGATATGTTACGTATTTATTGCAATAGCCAAGAACAGAGACGGAGGACTAAATGCGAGTGCTTTTTTTTATCATCAAGAGTAAGTTTACGAGCATTGTTGATTTCATAAGCCTTAATGCTGCCTATGCCTAGATATTTACATGATTCTTTGACCATTTCAGTTGCAGAATTACGTGAGCCGAACAAGCGGTGCCACCAGCTCATATCAGCCGTATTGACAATCAAGGCTTTTTTGATGTGGTGCTTTGCGTTGCCATAAGGCCCTTTGGTGTGCGCCCAGGCGTAATTGGTGATCAGGTCCATCCATGCTTTCATAATGGCAGGGGCAGCATACCACCAGACTGGATACACAATTAAAAGACGGTCAGCAGCCATAAAGAGCTCTTTATTTTCCCAATAAAAAGGGACTTCTACAAAGACTGAGTCAAATGGCTTGCCTGGCTCGGGAAAAGTTAGGAATGGAATACGGTTAGCGTGCTGATACAAATCAAGTATATCAACAGTAGCGCCATCTTGTTGCAAAGCTTTTACCGCTTCATAAAAGAGATGGCCACTGGTAGAGGTTGCTACAGGATGAGCAAGGACGGCTAAAACACGCATGAAATCCTCTTTAAGAAACAGGTTAGCAGTTTCTGAAATGATAAAGGGCAAAGTACAGTGTCGCAACACCCCTGCTGCTTCCTTCCGGACCTGACAGATTGTGCATTGCGGCAACTTACTTTGCCCAATTTTTAAAAACTAGCCACGGCTTAATCGCTCTGGCTGACAGCTTTCGATTAACTTTTACTGGGTTTCCAGATCAAGCTTTGACGAAAGCTGGTGGAGAGAGAGGGATTCGAACCCTCGATGCCCCTTTCGAGACATACATGATTTCCAATCATGCGCTTTCGACCACTCAGCCATCTCTCCATTTTAATTACTCGTCTTTTTTAACTGTTTTACGAGCCGCTGGACGAGCTGCTTTTTTTTCTACTGGTGCAGCTGGCTCCTCCGTAACTGCTGCTTCGGTAGCTGGTGCAGCTACTACAGCTTTAGGGGCAGGAGTTACCGAAGCTCGAGGAGCAGGACGTGCAGGACGTGAAGCCTCAAACGCAGCAACGCCTTCTTTAACGTAATTTTCAATATGCTGCATAATAAAGCTAATTGCTTTAGGTGAGTCATCGTTACCAGGAATGATGTGGGTAACTCCTAGTGGATCAGTGTTCGTATCAATTAAGGCGACAACTGGAATGCCCATACGCATAGCTTCATTAATTGCTGAAACTTCTTTTTTAGCATCAACAACAATCAATGCATCAGTAAGATAAAATCCAAATTTATAACATACTGTGTTAGTGCGAGGGAATTGGACCGACATTCAAGATCAAGCTTTAAATCTAAAATTGTTCAAAATCACCAATAATGGGAGTTCATGTGAATCTTGGATTCAACGATGTGATATACAAGCTAAAGGGAGCTTCACCTTACTTCCCAATTCTTGTACCCAGTTTGACTTACAAAGTGGATGTGGAGATCATGAATATTGATCCCAGTGGAGCTGCAGATTTAGTTAAAGTCTTTGTATTCAATAAGGAAAGCACAGTTCCCCTGATCACAGCTAACATAACTATGCCATTGTCAGAAATCAACATGGACCAATTCTGATTATTCCTCTTCGATCAGTTATGGGGTTTTGGGGTTTTGGGG